>CANBWX010000026.1 GCA_947373225.1 Flavobacteriaceae bacterium
GGTCTAAGATATGATTCATATATATTTTATAATCGAAAGGTGTTCCGTCTTTTACCGTTACTTGGCTTTCAAATGAAGAAAAACTTTTTTCGGTTCCGGGATATTTTTTGGCAATAAAATCGTTCAATTTTATGCTAAAAGGCAATACATAAGCTTTACTTCCGTAATAAAAAGTATAGTCTAATTTTCCGATTTTCACTGATTTTGATTCCCCTGTTTTTCCTTTTGTACCTATCAAAGTTACTATTTTCTCTTGGCCTTCGGCTACCAATTTTAGCATCAAAGCATCGCTGCCGCCTTTGGCTCTATAATCATTTTTCGACTCGTAACCAATAACGCCTTTCGCAGCAGGATCAGGAAGCACAAAACGCATATCGCCTATGCTATATAAGGAACGCATCATCAAAGGTTGCACATTATCTTTGGTCACTTTACCTTGTAATTTGTCGGCCATACGCATAAATTGTCCTTCAAATGGAGTTTGAATTGTTGAAACATCTCCTTTTAGAGTAATATTTATGGCACCCGCAACATATTTATTTAATGAAAAAAGCACATTATGAATATTCTGCAATTCGCCTTCTTTCAAGAAATGTTCTACTCGTCCAGCATCACCAGCTTCAACAACTTTAAAATATAAACTTCCTTTGGCATCCGGCTTAATTACCTGTTTTGCACCCATGATAAAATTATCATATTTCACTTCGAAATTAGTTTTATCGAAGTTATCCGAAATAGAAAAATTATTATTAGTAACTGGCGAAAGTCGTACTTGTTTTTCGAAAACTCTTCGTTTTAATTCCCCTTGATATTGACCATCCACAAAAATCGTGAGGTACATTTTATCCGAATAAAATTGATTTTCGGTAGCTCCTTCACGAATCGGCATCATTCCTTCGTAACTAATATATCGAGTGATGAAAGCTCCTGCGATGATAAAAACAAAAGCCAAATGTAACATAAGAGTTGCCCATTTTTCTTTTCTCAATAAATTATAACGTTTTATGTTTCCAATGAAATTGATCATAAAAACTAACATAATTCCTTCGAACCACCAAGCATTATAAACCCAAATCCTAGCTGTATCCGTATTATATTTGCTTTCTATAAATGTTCCTGTTGCCATTGCTATTGCAAAAGTCAGGAAAAGCATTGCCATTAGTCGTGTAGAGAATAAAATGGAAATTAATTTCTTAATCATCTGTAAAAATTTACGTTTTTATAAAGTTATGCCAAAAGTACTCAAAATTGTTGACTTGTATTATTGGCAAATAGTTAATTTAACCCAAAATTAAGGATTAAACATTTTATTTAATTGATAAATATCCTTTCCAATTACAATTAAATTACAGTGCAATTATTTTGGCTTTTTTTGCTAATTTTGCCAAATGATTCAAATAGTAATTATAGGTTCCGGAAATGTTGCACAACATTTGATTTCGGCTTTCGCCAAAAGCAAAGAAATCGACATTGTACAAGTGTTTTCTCGACAAAAAGAAAGCCTATTTCCCCTACTCGATTCTAGTAAAATAACGGACAATTACAATGATTTGGCAAAAGCCGATCTTTATATTATTTCCGTTTCCGATGATGCCATTGCGTCTGTTTCTGCACAATTACCTTTCGAGAATCGACTTGTAGTACATACTTCGGGAAGTATTTCATTAGATTCTTTGGATAAAAAGAACCGAAAAGGCATTTTTTATCCGCTTCAAACTTTTACCAAAGGCAAAGAAGTTGATTTCAGCACAATTCCGTTTTGTTTAGAAAGCGAAAACGAGAAAGATTTTGAATTGTTAGAAAAAGTAGCGAAAACTATTTCTAATAACATTTATAAAACCGACGAAAAGCAACGAAAAGCCTTGCATATATCGGCAGTTTTCGTGAATAATTTCGTGAATGAAATGTACCGAATTGGCAATGAAATTTGCGAAGAAAACAAAGTTCCATTTGAAATCTTAAAACCATTAATTTTGGAAACCGTAAATAAAGTGATGACGCTTTCGCCAAAAGAAGCGCAAACAGGTCCGGCAAAACGCAACGACAAAAAAACAATCAACGCTCATTTGGATTTTTTATCCAATGAAAATCACACAACAATTTATAAAATACTAACACAATCTATACAAAATAATGGCAAAGAGTTATAAAGAAATAATGAACGACATCACCACATTTATTTTTGATGTTGATGGCGTACTTACTGACAGTTCGGTTTTTGTAACCAATGAAGGTGAAATCCTGAGAACAATGAATATTCGCGACGGTTATGCGATGAAAGCGGCTGTAGAAAGTGGGTATAACGTTTGTATTATTTCTGGCGGAAGCAACGAAGGCGTTCGTATACGACTGAGAAATCTAGGAATAACCGACATTCATCTGGGAACTCCAGACAAAGTTGAAACTTTCAAGGAATATGTAGAACTTTATAATATAAAACCCGAGCAAGTCCTTTATATGGGCGATGACATTCCGGATTATCATGTGATGAAATTGGTAGGATTACCTACTTGTCCGCAAGATGCAAGTCCCGAAATTAAAGTCATTTCTAGATATATTTCGCATAAAAACGGAGGAAAAGGAGCTGCTCGAGAAGTCATTGAGCAAGTGATGAAAGTACAAGGAAAATGGACGATGCATTTTGACGGGAAACTGGATTAAATTAGTGTTCAGTGGACAGTGTTCAGTTAAAAAAATAAAAAAATCAGGCATCAGTTTAAAATATAAATATGAAATTTCAGGACTTATTAGCTTATCAGAAATCATTTTCATTGGCAATGAAAATTTTTGAAATAACAAAATTTTTTCCAAAAGAAGAGACTTATTCTTTAACTGATCAAATAAGAAGATCCTCTAGAAGTGTTCCTGCAAATATTGCAGAAGCTTATAGAAAAAGAGTTTATCCAAGACATTTTCATAGTAAATTAACAGATTCGGACGCTGAAAACTCCGAGACTCAAGTATGGTTAGAATTTTCATTGAAATGCCTCTATATAAATGAAACAGTTTTCAATGAGTTAATAAATGAAAGTAATGAAGTTGGAAAAATTATTAATTATATGATTCTAAATCCGCAAAAATTTGGTGTAACTATTTAGGAAAGTGTTCAGTGTTCAGTCAGCAAAAAAACTGATTACTGAACACTGATTACTGACCACTGATTACTGACCACTGAATACTGACCACTGAATACTAAAACATGAATCTATTAAAACTCATCCGTTACCAAAACCTATTGATGCTGGCCTTTATGCAGCTTATTTTTAGATTTGGTTTTTTGAAATTGCAAAATATTCCTTTAGCTTTAGCCGATTGGCAATACGGAATTTTGGTTTTGGCAACGACTTGCATTGCCGCTGGTGGTTATATTATCAACAATATTTTTGATGTTGAAACCGACACCGAAAATAAACCCGAAAACGTGATTATTGGAAAATCAATTTCCGAAATCAAGGCCTATAATCTCTACATTGTTTTCACCGTAATTGGCGTTGTATTAGGATTTTATTTATCGAATGTGATTGAAAAACCTAGTTTTGCTTCACTATTTATCATTATTGCGGCAACGCTTTATTTTTATGCTACGAGCTTAAAACAAAGTTTGCTAATTGGTAATATTATTGTGGCTTTTTTGCTTTCGTTTAGCGTGTTAATCATAGGATTATTCGATTTATATCCAGTCACTTCCGAAGAAAACCGACCTGTAATGGGATTGCTTTTTGGGATACTTCTGGATTATGCCGTTTTTGCTTTTATTCTCAATTTTATTCGTGAAATTGTCAAAGATTTAGAAGATGTCGAAGGAGATTCTAACCAAGGAATGAATACTTTGCCAATTGCTTTTGGCGTAAAGCGAGCCACTAAAATTGTTTTTGCACTTAGTTTTATTCCCATAATTTGCATTGTATATTATATTAATGAATACATTTTTGCAAGCCGTTTATATCTAAGTACAATTTTCGGATTGGCGTTTATATTGGCGCCGCTTATCTATTTCACTATTAAAGTTTGGTCGTCAAACACCAAAAAAGAGTTTCATTTCCTGAGTACACTTCTCAAATGGATTCTCTTTTTCGGAATGCTTTCGATTGTTATAATTAGCTTAAATCTAAAACACAATGCTCAAAAATAAATTACAAAAATACTGTCTAATTCTTGCTTCGGGTTCACCAAGACGCCAACAATTTTTCAAAGATTTAGACTTAGATTTCGAAATTAGATTGAAAGAAATCGAGGAAATTTTCCCGCCCGAATTAAAAGCCGAAGAAATTACCAATTATTTAGCCGAATTGAAAGCCAAAGCTTTTGAAGGCGAGTTGAAAGAAAACGAAATTTTAATTACGAGCGACACGATTGTTTGGCACAAAAATAAGGCTTTGGGCAAACCAAAAGATGCACAAGACGCATTTGATATTCTAAAATCATTGTCGAATGCAACACATGAAGTAATTACTTCGGTTTGTTTTAAAACCAATACAAAAACTACGGTTATTTACGAAGTTACTAAAGTTACTTTCAACGAATTAAGCAACAAAGCAATCCATTACTATATAGAAAACTACAAACCGTTTGACAAAGCTGGTGCTTATGGCATTCAGGAATGGATAGGTTTTGTTGGAGTTACAAAAATCGAAGGTTCTTATGCCAATGTTATGGGGATGCCCACGGATAAGGTTTTCGAATATTTGAATAATTTACCCTAAAATTTATTTTCCAAAAGTGGTAATTATATAAAAAAACAAACGAATCCTGTAACTTATACCACTAAAGAAATATCATATTTGCTTATTAAAATAGTAAAGAATTTCATTGTCTTTTAATACCCATTTTAATATGAAAAATGATATGTCAAACACAATCAAATTCCCTTTTTATATCAGGCTTTCTTTTGCCATGATAAGTTTAATCTCAATTACTTATATTCTCTGTATAGGCAGTAGCGTATTAATGCCAATATTGCTGGCGTTTTTATTGGCTGTGTTATTGCTGCCAATTGTTCGTTTTTTGAATTCGAGATTGCATTTTCCAAATGCTTTGTCATCATCTATAACCGTAATCCTTTTTGTAGCAATCATTATAGGAATCCTTTTGTTTATATCTTATCAGATTAGTGATATAGCAAATGATTTTGACCAAATAAGAGAAAACATAAACATTTTCATCAATGAAATTCAGCAATATATTAGAACCTATTTTCACGTAAGTTTTTGGGAACAAAGAAAATATATTGATGATATAACTCAAGATTCCTTCAAAAAAGGAAAAGAAACCATTGGCACAACTATATTGTCTGTTACTAATACTATTTTAGACATAGCTTTAATACCTATTTATACCTTCCTTATCCTTTTATATAGAAATCATTTTATTTTGTTTTTAGCAAAATTATTTCGAAAAGAATATCATATAAAACTACAAGAAATATTATCTCAAATAAAAGGAACTGTTCAAAGTTATATTTTAGGTTTAATTATAGAAATGATTGCCGTTTCGGCGTTGACAAGTATTGGGTTGTATTTTATTGGCATTAAATATGTCATTTTATTAGGGATCATTACAGGAATATTAAATCTCATTCCTTACATCGGGATTCTAGTTGCTGGAGTTTTGACCATCTTATCTTCTTTATCATCTACACCCGAATTATCGCTGATTATAGGCGTAATTATTATCAATATCATTGTACAATTAATTGATAATCATATTCTTGTACCAATGATTATTAACACAAAAGTCCAAATAAATGCCTTTGTTTCGATTATAGGAATTATTATAGGTGCTCAAATTGCTGGAATTGCAGGTATGTTTTTGGCAATTCCAATATTAGCCATCTTAAAAATCATTTTCGACAGAATAGAATCTATAGAAGCTTGGGGATATTTAATGGGCGATAATTTACCAAAAACCTTTATTTGGAGAACTAAAAAATCGTCTTTTAATGATTCCTAAATAACGCCAAAATCTAATTCATAAATGGATCCTATTAGCTACAATTCGTTTTTAAGTATCCTATACTTACAAATCACATATAATTATTATTAAATGTTTTGTATATTTATGCAAGAAAAAAATCCCCCGAAAATGAAAAACCTAAAATTTTATCTAATGATAATACTTTTTTCATTAAGCTGCGTTCCAAGTATGAATGCTGTTGAAAAAAAATTGGAAATTCCCGCAAATAATTCTAAAGAAATTCCCGTTGAAGTAAAAACCATGCTAAATCGATTAGACGAGATAAAAGCAATGGACAAATCATCGCTGAATTCTACAGAAAAGAAAGCCTGAAATCAAGTGGTCATGGCATATATTTATCCGTTGGCGCAATCATAATCGTACTTTTATTAATTATTTTATTATAATTTATGCTCAATAATAAGGTTGGCACAGTTATTGGCTTGATTAAGAAAATAGGTATTAAACAGTAAACAATTATCAATTTAAATAGTAAAAAAAATGAAAACATTAAAATTAATTGCAGTAGGAATAGTCCTTTTTGCATCGAGTTTAACTCAAGCTCAGATTTCGGTAAATTTAAATATTGGAACACCTCCATCTTGGGGACCATCAGGATATTCGAACGTACAATATTATTACTTACCTGATGTACAGGCTTATTATGATATTAGAGCTGCACAATTTATTTATCTTAATGGTGGTGTATGGATACATTCTAGAAATTTGCCCGGCCAATATAGAAATTATGATTTGTATAATGGTTACAAAGTAGTTTTGAATGATTATCACGGAACAAGACCTTATACCTATTTTAAAAATCATAGAACAAAATATTATAGAGGATATAAAGGAAGTCCACAAAGCATGATTGGAAACAGAGATGATAATCGTGGAAGATACAACAACGATCACGGGAATAATGACAATCGTGGAAGAGGCAATAATGATAAATGGAATAATGGTAATCGAGGAAATGACTATAAAGATCATGGAAACTACGGTAACCAAGGAAGAGATAACAAAGACCGAGGAAACAATGACAACCGAGGAAATGATAATAAAGATCATGGAAACCAAGGTAACCAAGGAAGAGATAACAAAGACCGAGGAAATGACAATAATGAAAAAGATAATAGAGGTCAAGGAAATGACAAACATTAATTTTTTGATTACATTTGATAAAGAAAGGAGATCCAGTTTTGGGTCTCTTTTTTTACAATGAAAATAAATTGAATTTTTTAATGCTTCTGAAACAAAAAAACATATTATTTTTTTTACTATTTCTTTGCTTTCAACAGTCTTTTTCACAGGAAAACAAGCCTAAAAAAGACAGTTCTGAAGTGTATAAGAATATTCAAACCTATTCTAAAAAAAATAAGGTTGCTGCTTTTTTGCATAAATTAATTTTCCAGCCTATAAACCCAAAAAAGAAAAAAGAAAAAAAAGTAATTCAAAAAAAATATGCCGGATTTGAAGGCAAAATCATCCGAAATATTAATATTGTTACGCTTGATCCGTTTGGATATTCAGAAATCGATTCTACAAAAAGACCTATCAACTGGGTCGAAAAAAACGGTGATATTTTACACAGGAAAACTAGAAAATTAGCCATTAAAAATTTACTGCTCATTAGAAAAAATAAACCCTTAGATTCTTTGTTAGTAAAAGAAACTATCCGTTTAATAAGAGCTCAAAGCTATATAGGCAGGGTTGCAGTTGATACCAAACTAATCGCTAAGAATGCGGATTCAGTAGATGTTTCTATTCGGGTTTTAGACAATTGGAGTATTATTCCCAATGGAGCTATATCAAATTCAAGCAGTAATCTTGATCTACGGGATCAAAATTTTATGGGTACTGGACACACTCTAAATACCGAATATAGAAGTAGATTTAGCGATGGAAAAAATGCCTATAATTTGGGATATATAATTCCAAATGTTAGAAACACTTTTATTCAAACCACGCTTAATTATCAAATTGATTTAGATAATTATTATAGTAAAAGCATCAATATTGACCGTCCGTTTTATTCTCCTTTTGCAAAATGGGCTGGTGGTATTTATTTGGATCAAAAATTCAGAAAGGATAGCCTTCAAGATGCCAATAATATATATGCCAAACAAAATTTCAAATACAATTCACAAGATTATTGGCTTGGTCATGCTTTCCAGATTTTTAAAGGAAGTACTGAAAATGACCGAACAACTAACTTAATTATATCAGGTCGCTTTTTGAATTTGAAATATATTGAAAGCCCAACTATAGCATACGATCCTATTGCTTTTTATTCTTCTGAAAAAGATTTCCTATCTGGAATTGGAATTTCAATGCGAAAATTTGTTGTAGACAAGTACATTTTTAAAAATGGTGTTCCCGAAGATGTTCCAATTGGAAAAATATACGGAATAACAGGCGGTTATCAATATAAGAATAATGTTGGGAGATATTATCTAGGAAGCCGATTCTCTTTTGGAAATTATTTTAAATTGGGATTTTTAAGTCTCAATTTCGAAATGGGAACATTCTTCGATAAATCAGTTACAAAACAAACAGCCTTTTCTTTTCAAGCCGATTATTTTACTAATTTACTTGATATTGGAAGTTGGAAAATACGCCAATTTATCAAACCTCAACTTATTATAGGAATCAATCGTCAAAATTCGATTGGTGACGAACTTAACATTAACGGCGACAATGGAATTCGAGGTTTTAACAGCGCTGTTTATGGAACTCAAAAAATGATATTGACTTTTCAAACTCAAGCTTATTCAACATGGAATTTTTGGGGTTTTCGACTCAATCCTTATTTTAATTATTCAATCGCAATGCTCGGAAATTCAACAGACGGACTTCGAAACAATAAAGCCTTTTCAAAAATTGGTATTGGGTTTATGATTAATAATGACTTTTTAGTTTTTCGAACTTTCCAAATTTCACTCGCCTATTACCCTCATATTCCCGGAAATGGAGATAATATTTTTAAAACAAATTCATTTGAAACCACTGATTTTGGATTTCAAGATTTTGGATTAGATAAACCCAGAACCGTAATTTTTAAATAGAAATCAGATTTTTAAATTGTAATAAAACTTCAATCATTACATTTTTTTAATGCTTCAAAATTTATGGCACAGTTATTGAAAATTACTAAACAACAAAGAAATTTTCAAAAAAAAAACAACAAAATTCCATACATCATGAAAAATTTAAAAATCACTTTAGCAGCGTTTATCCTCCTATTTACTTTACAATCAAACGCACAATTTTCTATCAATTTAAGTCTTGGATCAAGAGCGCATTATCGAAATAACGATTGTGAATATTACCGAAACAATAACGAAAATAGAGATTGTAGACCAGCTGTAGTCTACACAGGAAATTATCCTTATGAATATATAAATTCCAATAGACAAATTTATTATGGCAACGACAATCGCAATTACAGACAGGTTTATAATCGTGGAAGAAATGAAAGAAGAAATGACTATGCAGTAGTTTCTAATCAAAATAGATATTACGATAACAACCGTAACTATTATAGAAACGAAAGAAATTATGGAAACGAACGTGAAAATAGACGTGAAAACCATAGAGATCGTGACTAAATAAAACTCCATCAGACAAAAGCAGGGAATGTAACGTTTCCTGTTTTTTTTTGACTAAATATTCCATTTATTTAGGTAATTATTTATCACAATATTTAAAATCCATTTTGATATTTAGTACATTTGATTTTCTTGTAAAATAATCTACATGCAAAAGTTTAAAGTTTTATTTGGTTTCGTATTTTTATTTTGTTTTGCCAATGCGCAACAACCACAAAAACCAAATTCGGCAGAAATATACAACCAAATTCAGAAACTTAATTTCCTAGGTTCTGTACTTTATATTGCGGCACATCCTGATGACGAAAACACCCGATTAATCACTTATTTATCGAATGATACCAAGGCGAGAACAGGCTATTTATCATTAACTCGTGGCGATGGTGGTCAGAATTTAATAGGCTCACAATTACGCGAATTATTAGGCGTTATAAGAACGCAAGAACTTCTCGAAGCAAGAAAAATTGACGGTGGAGAACAGTTTTTTACACGTGCCAATGATTTTGGATTTTCTAAAAATCCCGAAGAAACATTGCAAATTTGGGATAAGGAAAAAGTACTTTCGGATGTCATTTGGACGATTCGAAAATTTCAACCCGATGTAATTATCAATCGTTTTGACCATAGAACCTCAGGAAATACACATGGTCATCATTCGGCATCAGCACAATTGAGTTTCGAAAGTTTTAATTTGGCTAACGATCCAAAAATATTTCCTGAACAATTAAAATATTTCGAAACTTGGCAACCTAAACGTCAGTTTTTTAATCCATCTTGGTGGTTTTATGGAAGCCAAAAAAAGTTTGACGAAGCCGATAAATCTAATTTTATAAAGATAGAAACCGGTGTTTATTATCCAATTTTTGGAAAATCGAATCAGGAAATTTCCGCTTTAAGCAGAAGTCGCCATCAATCACAAGGCTTTGGAAGTACTGGCGTTCGCGGGGAAGAAACCGACTATTTAGAACTTATAAATGGCGAAACCCCAAAAGACAAATCATCTATTTTTGACGGAATCGATACTTCTTGGAATCGTGTTCGAGACGGAAAACCAATTGGAGAATTGTTGTCAAGTATAGCTGCAAAATATGATTTCAAAAACCCTTCGGCAAGTATCCCCGATTTGGCGAAAGCCTATACAATGATTCAAGCATTGGACGAAAAGCATTGGAAACCCATAAAATCGGAAGAAATCAAGACTATTATTGCCGCTTGTTCTGGATTATACCTTGAAGCTGTTGCTACAAACCAAGAAGCCACACCGGGAAGTAGCATAAAATTGAAACTCGAAGCCATAAATAGAAGCGAAATTCCGATGCAATTATTGAATTTGACCACTTTCCCAGATCAAAAAAATAGAATTGAAAACAGCGTTTTAAAAAACAATGTTTTACAAAATATTTCGGTTGATTTACAATTACCAGAAAACATAGAATATACACAACCGTATTGGCTTAAAGAAAAAGCAACGGAAGGAATGTATACCGTTTCTGACCAAAAAAACATCGGGATTCCAGAAAGTAAAAGAGATATAAAAGTGATTTTTAATGTTGAAATTAACGGAATAGAAATTCCGTTTGAAAGAACAGTTGTCTATAAATACAATGATAATGTTAAGGGCGAAATGTATTCTAATTTAGATGTAGTTCCTGAAATCACAACAAGTATTTTAGACAAAGTGTTGCTTTTTAAAAATACTAAAACCAAATCTGTTGCTGTAAAAATAAAGGCTGGTAAAGATAGCGTCAAAGGCAATTTACAGCTTGAATTACCCGTAAATTGGGTTGTTTCTCCAAAATCGATTCCTTTTAATTTAGACAAAAAAGGAAGTGAACAAACGTTTTATTTTGAGGTAACTCCGCCCAATTTTCCCGAAGAAGCAATTGCCAAAAGCGTTGCAATTGTCGACAATAAAAAATATGATAAAGACCAAGTTACAATTGATTACAGTCATATTTTGAAACAACAAGTATTGAAAACTGCCGAATCGAAATGTATTCGTTTTGATTTGAAAACAAATGGCGAAAAAATTGGTTACATAATGGGAGCAGGTGACGAAGTTCCAAATAGTTTGAGCCAAATGGGCTATAAAGTTATCCTGCTGAATCCCGAAGAAATTACTCCCGAAAAAATTAAAAATCTAGATGTTGTCATGACCGGAATACGGGCTTATAACGTTGTGAAAGCATTGGCAAACAAACAAAATATTCTTTTTGATTTTGTGAAAAGCGGAAAAACAATGCTCGTTCAATACAATATGCCCGGAGATTTTGTGACTCCAAATATCGCTCCATATCCTATGAAAGTTTCGGGCGATCGAGTTGCCGATGAAAATGCCGAAGTTCGTTTTCTAGCACCGAATCATCCTGTTTTGAATTATCCAAATAAAATAACATCGAAGGATTTTAAAGGTTGGAAACAAGAGCAAGGATTGTATTACCCAAATGAATTTGACAAAGCCTTCACTCCTATTTTATCATCGAATGACAAAGGCGAAACACCAAAAAACGGAGCTTTGCTAGTTGCTCCTTACGGAAAAGGATATTATATTTATACCGGATTGAGCTTTTTTAGAGAATTGCCAGAAGGAGTTTCTGGTGCAT
This sequence comes from Flavobacteriaceae bacterium, assembly GCA_947373225.1. GTDB lineage: Bacteria > Bacteroidota > Bacteroidia > Flavobacteriales > Flavobacteriaceae > Flavobacterium. Next base: position 12,167 of record CANBWX010000026.1, read on the forward strand.
ATAAATTATTGGCAAATATGATTTCGCTGAAAAATTAAAAATTACGAATTACGACCCGAGCCTGAAAGAGCGAACTGACAAAGCAATAACTTTAAAATAAATGGTTTATACGTTTAAAAATGTATTATTGTAAAATTGCCTATATTTAAAAAATGGAAACAAAAAAAGTCAAAATTTGGAAGAAAAATTATACTTGGGTTTTGTTGATGAACGCCATTTATATTTTGATATTTTATCTAATAATGAAATTATATTCCTAGACTATGCAACTAATCGACTGGATTGTACTTACTGTAACCTTGCTTTTCATTGTCATTTATGGTGTATGGAAAACTCGTGGTAGCAAGAATGTAGAAGATTATATTCTTGGTAACAACGAAACGCCATGGCACACTGTAGGACTTTCGGTTATGGCGACACAAGCCAGTGCGATCACATTTCTTTCGACACCCGGACAAGCCTATCATGACGGGATGGGTTTTTTGCAATTTTATTTTGGATTACCAATTGCTATGGTTGTAATTTGTGTCACTTTTATTCCTATTTACCATAAATACAAGGTTTTTACCGCTTATGAATATCTTGAAAAAAGGTTCGACTTAAAAACGCGTTCGCTAGCAGCCATACTTTTCTTAGTACAAAGGGGTTTAGGAACAGGACTTACTATTTATGCGCCAGCTATAATATTATCGGCATTATTAGGTTGGAATCTGACCATCATGAATATTATTATAGGTGTATTGGTAATCATTTATACTTTTTCGGGTGGTACAAAAGCGGTAAACGTAACTCAGAAACAACAAATGTTTGTGATAATGTCCGGAATGATTATTACTTTTTTCCTGATTTTGCATTATTTACCTAATGATATGACATTTAGCAGTGCTTTGCATATTGCTGGCGCCAATGACAAAATGAATATTGTAAACTTTTCATTCGACCCCGAAGAAAAATATACGATTTGGAGCGGAATTACGGGTGGTTTTTTCTTGGCACTAGCCTATTTTGGAACCGATCAATCCCAAGTGGGACGCTATTTATCTGGGAAATCGGTTCGGGAAAGCCAAATGGGATTAATCATGAACGGACTTTTGAAAGTACCTATGCAATTCTTTATATTATTGACAGGAGTTATGGTTTTTGTGTTTTTTCAATTCAATCCCGTTCCTTTAAACTTTAATCCAAATAATAAAATAATTGTCGAAAAATCAGCTTACAAAAAGGAATACCATGTTTTAGAAAAAAAACTGGAAGCACTTTCCGAAGACAAGAAAGTGATAAACCTATTATACATAGATCAGTTAAATCAAGATTATGATAATCCTATACTACGAAAAGAATTAGTCGAATTATCGAGCAAAGAAAAAGACTTGAGGGATAGTGCAAAAAAAATCATCCTTAAAGCCGACAAGAATAGCGAAACTAATGACAAAGATTATGTGTTTTTTCATTTTATTCTAAATTATTTACCCCAAGGACTTATAGGTTTGCTTCTTGCCGTTATTATTTCGGCAGCAATGTCTTCAACTGCATCTGGGCTCAATGCTTTGGCATCGACAACTGCTATTGATATTTATAAGCGTAATTTAAAAGAAGAAAAATCAGAAAGGCATTATGTTAATGCTACCAAATTTTTCACTTTGTTTTGGGGTGTTATTGCTATACTTTTTGCCAGTATTGGAACATTATTCGAGAATTTAATTCAATTAGTTAATATTGTGGGTTCCATATTTTACGGAACCGTTTTAGGGATTTTCTTAGTAGGTTTTTATATAAAATATGTACAGGCGCGAGCCATTTTTTACAGCGCTGTTATTAGTCAAATTACCATTTTTATCATTTATTATTATACCATCTTTATTTTTGAAAGTGGCGAAGAAAAACTGGGTTATTTATGGCTCAACTTTATTGGTGCCATGTTGACTATTGTTTTAGCGATTCTTTTGCAAGCAATTCTTTTTAGAAAAGACTATAAAACGGAATAAAAAAAGCTTGTTTTTTAATAGCTATTTATACTTTGCAACGATTTATACTTTCCCAATTCCATTTTTTTCTTTTTATTAAAAAAAAATAATTGTTGTTTTAATTAATTCATTAAATTTATTGAGCATTTTACTCTCATAAAAAAATCACAACTACCTTATTATTAAATAATTAATAGAAAAGAGACAAAATCGTATTATTTATTCAATAATATGATAAATATCATTTAATAGCGCATTTATAATACAGAAATTTACATCGTTAAACAGTTAGCAAGTCAAATCTTAATTTAAAAAAATTAAATTTCATTTCTAAATATGATAAATATCAGGAAAGCACTTGTTAAACATTCGTTAATTTGTATTATAGATTTTTACTCAACAAAACGCAACCTATATTAAATGAAACAAAAAAATAAATTAAACAGAATAACAAAAAAACAAAATAAATTAAACAAATAATTAATTAATTATGAAAACAATAAACAAAAGCATGCTGTTACTAGGACTCTTCACGTTAGTCCTACAGAGTTGTACCCATGAAATTTATGTTGACCCTCTAGCAGCATCAAAAGCTGCTTATGAAAATGCTGATGCTGTAAATGGTGCAAAATTATTCAGTAATTTTCAAAACATAGAAGCTGGATGGCCTCTTGATGCTGCTGGATGGCCAGATGTTACTGCTGCAGCCGATCCTACAATAAATATTAAAGACATAGCTACTTATACTGCTCAAACTGGCGTAACAACTCCAGTGCCAGCACCACAAGCAAATAGAAATTTTTATGCTTGTGCTGGATGTCATGCTGTAGACGGAATGGGAAGAGATGGAACTGGAATTTCTAAAAAAACAGCCGCTAATCAACCTCAAATGGCAGCTAGTCATTTAAGAGATACTAGAGGTTGGGATCCTGTTAAATTATTTGATGCCATTAAAGGTGTTGGAGGAAGACAAATTGATCCTACCAAAACAGTGAATGGTTTAGACCTTACTTTAGGTGGTCAAACTCATCCAGATTTCAGTAAAATACTTACCGATGATAAAATATGGGATTTAGTAAAATGGTTAAAAGAAGGAGTTGATAATACTAATGGTGATTTGTATTCTATGTCAACAGTAGGAGCATTTACAGTACCACAGACGACCATAGCACCTTATGCACTTTATGATAACACCAAAATGGGATCTGACGGTGATTATGCTGCGGGTGTTGCTTTTTATACTGCAAAATGTGTTGTTTGTCATGCTTTTGACGGTTTAGGAACAACAAACTCCAATGGACCCGTTTTAATTGCTGGTCAAACCAATGGAACAACCAGTGCAGGTTCAGGCCCAGCGGGTCCAGCACCTACAACAAAAATGTATGGTGTAGGAGCTTATATGAGATATAAAACTGCCGATGGTGTGTTCTTAATTCAATCTGGTAAATTTGGTACAATTCCATGGATGGCTGCTACCCCAATCAATCAACAAGAGATGAAAGATTTACTAAAAGCATTTAGTGATAAAGCAAGATTTCCAGATGCAACTGTAAAACGTGCTAATCCGTAATAAAAATTTAAAGTAAATTTTATCAAAAAATAAATTAATTAAAAAATAAAAAAAATGAAAAAATTATTTCAAATATTGATGATGGTATCCATAGTTTTGATGGTCACCTCTTGTTATAATGATCAACTTCCAGCTGTGCCGCTACCTGCAAATGTTTCTTTTGCAAAAAATATGCAACCTTTGTTTAACAAAAACTGTATTGGTTGTCATAACGGAGCTCAAGCTCCAAATTTAACAGCTGGGAATTCATACACAGCATTGACAACACTGAATAAAGATGGAGAATATTTTGTTACAGCGGGTGATGCTCCTGGAAGCATTTTATACCAAGCTTTGATAGGAAAAGGAGCTCCACAAATGCCAGCAAACGGTGCAATGAGTGCTTCTAAAATTGCTATAGTGGAAAAATGGATTAACGATGGTGCACTTAATAACTAATTACAAATAAAAAATCATGAAAATAAATAAATCAATTTTTATAGCTGTTTTTGCTTTACCAATGATGATGTTGGCACAAGAACAAAAAGACAGCATTGTACCAAGTAAAGTAAAATTAGAACGTGCAGCTTTCGAAAGCACAACATTAATAGAAAACCAATCTAATGTTCTTTGGAATAAAGGAACCTTAGAAATGGTAATGAACCACCGTTTTGGTCTTGTTAATGGAACTAATAATATGATTGGAATATGGGATCCTGCTAATATTAGAATAGGATTGAATTATGCAGTTTGCGACAGAGTTACTGTAGGTTTTGCAACTTCAAAAGACGATAGATTAAATGATTTCAGTCTTAAAGGAGCAATTTTAAGACAAGGTCGTAATAATACCGGAAGTCTTGTAAGTGTAAGTTATTATGGAGATTTTGCCATAAGCGCTTTACCAACAAGTGATTTTTTACATTCAACAGATCGTTACTCCTATTTTAATCAAATAATAATTGCAAGGCGTTTCAACAGAAGTGTTTCCTTTCAAATTGCACCAAGTTTGTCTCATTACAATTACGTAGAGGCTCCGGTAAAAAATGACTTGTTTGCAATTGAGGTTGGTGGTCGAGTAAAAATTACTGATTCAGCTTCTATACTTTTAGATTTCAATCAACCCTTAAATAAAAATTCATTATACGCTCCAAAAGCTGGAGTTTCACTAGGACTTGAATTCTCAACTGGTTCACATGCTTTTCAATTATTTGTAACAAATTACAGAGGTATCGTTCCTCAACAAAGTATTATGTTTAACCAAAATGATTTCTTCAAAGGAGAATTTGCAATTGGATTCAACATTACAAGATTGTGGCATCTATAAAATAATATGTTTGCTTAACAATTATATCTAATATTATTTTAGTCATGAATTACACGAATCACTGTGAATTTAAAGATTCAACCTCAGAATTAGTGTAATTCTTGACTATTTTCATAAATTAGCAATAGCTTTAGTTTAACATAAATACATAATGATAAATGAAAGATTCAAATCAAAATAAAAAAAATCAGATCAGCAGAAGAGGATTTTTACCACTACTTGGTGGAGGTTTGCTACTTCCAGTTTTGGGTTTTAGTAAATCAAAACAAGATGATTCTGACGAAAACGAAGAATATCAAACTTTGCTTAGACCAGACGGAACTGCAGTAAGAGTTAAGAAAAGTGTTTTGGAAAATTCTAAAGTAATTGAAAAAAACATTTCTAATAAATCACTTTTAGGGTGGTTGAAAAATAAATAATCGATATGGAAGAGAATAATCAACAATCGAAACGTAAATTTTTTGAAACAGGAATTAAATTCGGCTTAATTGCAACAGCCGGAACTATACTAGCAACAAAAGTTTTTGGCGAATCAAAATCTAAAGAAACCGAAGAATTAATGACAACTGATGGTCATTTAGTTCAAGTTCCAGTTTCAGAAGTAAAAGATTTCTCAATTAAACCAAAAGACTATGATCCAAGAGTAGGTTTTCCTGGCAAAAAGTTTGTGATGGTAGTAGATTTGGCAAAATGCAAAAATGCTAGAAAATGCCAGAATGCCTGTAATAAAGGGCATTATATTACTGGAGATAATGCGTGGCTTAAAATATATAAAATGCAGGAATCTGAAGAAACAGCTCCTTATTTTATGCCAACTCAATGTCAACATTGCGATAAACCACCTTGTGTAAAAGTTTGTCCAGTTGATGCCACTTTCAAACGTGAAGACGGAATTGTATTAATAGATAACGAACGTTGTATTGGTTGTCGTTTTTGCATGGCGGCTTGTCCTTATTCAATTCGAGTTTTCAATTGGAAAGAACCTGAACAAGGCGTAATTGCTAATAAAGCAGACTATACCCCAGATTTTTGTGGTGAACCTAGTGTAAAAGGTACTGTTGATAAATGTGACTTCTGTCCTCATCAAATTGTAAAAGGAGAACTTCCATTTTGTGTAAAAGCTTGTCCTAATGACGTATTTGCTTTCGGAGATATGTATGAAGATGCAGTAACCAATGGTAGCGGAGAAACATTCAAGTTGAGCAAACTTTTAAAAGACAGAGCTGGTCATCGTTTAATGGAAGGATTAGGAACTGAACCTAGCGTTTTTTACCTACCACCAAGTGGCATTGAAGATGATGCTTATGAAAAAGGGCTTGAGAATTACACTGAATTTGAATCAGTTCCTAAAAAATAATAATTATGAAAGAATATGATAAATTAATACAAGATCTGGCTCCCAAAAAATTTGGGAAACTAGGTCAAATTTGGGTAGCCTTTTTATTGTTAGTTATTGCATGTGCTTTATATGCGTATTACCAGCAATTAACTAAAGGTTTAAGCATCACCCATTTAAATGATTATGCACTATGGGGAGTTTATATTTCTAATTTTGTGTTTTTTGTTGCTGTAAGTTTAGTTGGCTCATTAGTAACCGCAATTTTGCGTTTATCAGGAGCTACTTGGAGTACACCGCTTACAAGAATTGCCGAAGTAATTGCTGTTGCGGCAATCATAATGGCTGGTTTAACTATCATTATTGATATGGGACGCCCAGACAGAATTTACAATATCTTTTTACATGGAAGATTACAATCTCCAATTATTTGGGATGTACTTGTAATTTCAACTTATTTAAGTATTAGCATAATGTTATTGTTTTTCCCTTTATTACCAGACTTTGCAATACTTAAAAAATACTTTGCAGATCAACCTAAATTGAGTAAATGGTATGGAAAACTTTCGTTAAACTGGACAGGAAGTAAAGAACAAGAAGGTCTTTACAATAAATCTATTAATACCTTGTCGGTTTTGATAATTCCAGTAGCTTTCGGTATACATACCGTGACAGCTTGGCTTTTTGCTACCACTTATAGACCAGGTTGGGATAGTTCTAATTTTGGCCCCTACTTTATTGCTGGTGCCTTTGTTGCTGGTTCTGGTGCAGTTGTAGTTATTATGTACATATTGAGAAAAGTATATCATTTAGAAGAATATATTACTGAATTGCACTTTGATAAAATGGGAAAATTACTTGTTTTACTTTGCTTAGTCTACTTATATTTTAATGTAAATGAATATTTAGTTCCTGCTTATAAAACAACAACAGAAGAAGCGGGTCACTTATATTCATTATTCTTAGGAGATTATGCTTTAATGTTCTGGAGTGCCATTATTGGTGGATTAGTAATTCCAACTATAGCGCTTATTTTCCCACAAGGAAGAAAACCACTACCTCTATTTATCATCGGTATATTAGTAGTTGTAGGAGCTTGGTGGAAACGTTTTATCATTGTTACACCTACATTGCTACACCCCTTCCTTCCTTTTCAAGGTGTGCCAAAATCTTGGCATAGTTATTTCCCTTCTGCACTAGAATGGACAATTACTTTTGGAACTTTGGCATCGGCATTGCTAATTATGACACTATTATTTCGTTACTTGCCAATAATCCCTATACATGAAACTGCCGAAGAAAAAGGTCTATTAGAAACTCATAAAACGGATTCACTATGATACAATCAGTTATAAAAAATTGCAAATCATTACTTTTAATTTTGACAGTGTTATTTGCCTTTTCTGGAAATAATACTTATGCTCAAAAAGAAAAAAAGAGTGCTAGCCTTTCCATACAGTATTCAAAAATAATGAAAGAGTATTCTTTTTTGACTATTAATGCAAAATCAAAAGGGGAGAACGGTTTTGAACCATGCGGAAACCTTAACTTTACGGTTTACAAAAAAGATACTACAGGTGTTGTTGCCGATATAAAAATTGGTGAAGTAAAAACAAATAAAGACGGAAAAGCAAAATTTGTTATTCCTGCTAAGTTTGTGGGACTATCAACTACTTACAAAGTAAAATCGGAAAATGATAAAAAGTATGAAGATGCAGACGAAAGTATTACCATCAAAGATATAAATATTGAAGCTACAATCGAAAAAGCAGATAATGACTATACAATCAAAGCTAAATTACTTTCTTCTACAAACACCCCAGTTGCTGAGGAAGCACTGAATATCGGTTTAAAAAGGTTGTTTGGTAATCTATCCGTTGGTGGAGCAGCTAATTATACCACCGATGCCGATGGAGCTGTTGAAGCAAAAGTTGAAAAAGGATATACTGGATTAAATGGAAAATTAAACTTTCAGGTCGTTTTACCAGAAAGTGAAAAATATGGTACAGTTATTGCAAATATTAACACAGCTTTTGGTGTACCAATAGTGGATAAATCAACATTTAACGAAAGAACAATGTGGTCTCCACCAACTAAAATACCTTTTTTCTTATTGATAATTCCAAATATACTATTGATTGGAATTTGGTCAATATTAACAATTTTACTCTTTAATCTATATAAAATTTACAAATCTAAAAATTAATTACTATGAGAAATTTAAAATTATTTACAATTGTTGGATTGGCTGCTTTTACACTGTTATCATTTACAGTATTGGTTCAATCTAAAGTTTGGGAAGTTCCTGCAAAATACAAAAGCATGAAAAATCCAACAAATGCAAAAGACAAAGAAGGAGCTAATGAAGGAAAAGCATTGTTTGCAAAACAATGTAGCTCATGTCACGGAAAAAAAGGATTAGGAGACGGATCCAAAGCTCCTGAACTTAAAGGAGACATGGGAGATTTCTCTTCTTCAAAAGCACAAAGCCAAACTGACGGTGAAATTTTCTACAAAATTTCAGAAGGAAGAGCTGATATGCCATCATTCAAGAAAAAAATTCCTAATGATGAAGACAGATGGTTAGTTGTAAATTATGTAAGAAGCTTGAAAAAATAATTTTCAAAATTTACATTATTTAAACAACAAAAATATAGATTAAAAAAGGGCTTGAGCAATCAAGCCCTTTTTTAATCTATATTACAAATTTATAGGAACATTTAATTTAAGAACAAAAAAATACCGTTTCAACTTTCTTTGAAACGGTATTTTTTTATACTGATTGCGAGCTTTTATTTTTTGCTCCATTCGTCAATACTATCCTTATTCATTTTTATATAATCTTGATTTTTAGCGATTTCAGCAGCAGCAAGTGATAATTTAGCAGTTTCAATTGCTCCCTTTAAATCCCCTTGTTTTGCCTGAATCAATGATTTTAAACGGTAATAAAAATAAGGTTTGTCTTTACTCATTTCTAAAGCTTTATCTACATAAGTTCTTGCTTTTGCAATATCTCCATTCGATTGAAATAAATATTGAGCCGATGAAAAATAATCTCCAGCTGATGGTCCAGATAATGCTTTATCAATACTTGCTATTGTGTTTTTTTGAGTAGGAACTTCAAATTTTATAGCTACCAAGGTTTTCTCCCAAGACAATTCTAAATAGGCAAAATTAGCATCTAAATTACTGATTCCAATAGTAAAACTTTCTACATTACGATCTAACATTTCAGGTTTTACATTCGTTTTCAAAGCTACTTTTGTTTCGTCCCAAGTTGCTGGATTTCCCCAATTATCCGTTTTAGAATAAAAAACTATTTCCCATTTATCAGCTCTTGGAGTGGTATAAATAGCATATTTCCCTTTAGGTAGCGTTTTGCCATCAATAACCACATCATCACTAAATGAAATGGTAGTATTTTCATTCGCTCCTGATCTCCATAATTTCCCGTAAGGAACTAAATCACCAATAACAGCTCTTCCTCTAGCACTTGGTCTTGAATAATTAATTTCGACATCAGTCAAGCCTACAACTTGCGTCAAAATAGATCTCGGGCTCATTTGTGGCGTCTTTATTTGCGCCTCGATTGCATAATTAGCAATTGTCATTGCTAGAATAAAAATTATTTTTTTCATAAAAGAATATTTAGATGATTTTCCAAAATTACAAATTCAACGAATTATAAATGTTAATTATTGTATAATAGAAATTAGTATTTCAAAATTTTCTCAAAGTTCAACTCGTCAAAATGATTAACGACAACGTCAGCCAATGATAAATCCTGCATTTTTGAATGTTCACTATTATAACCTACACAAAAAATACCTGCAGCTTTTGCAGCGATAACTCCATTGGTGCTATCTTCGATCACGATGCAATTTTCTTTCGGGGAAATTGAGATATCAGCCGAAAATTCGAATATCGCAGGATGCGGTTTCGAATTGGGAAAATCTTCGCCACTTACAATATGGGAGAAATATTGATACAATCCGAAACGCTTAAAAACGCGATCAATCGTAACTTTCGAAGCCGATGAAGCCACAATAAGTTCTATTCCGTTTGCGTGTAAATCCTTAATTAATTTTTCGACACCATCCAGCAAAGTCAAATCTTGTTTATTATCGAAAGCATCGTTAAATAAGTCTCTTTTTCGCTGAATTAAATCCTCGACTTCTTGGTCAATAGGAAATAATTCTTTTAGTTTCTGAAAAGTATTTCGGGTCGAAAACCCCATAAACGTGGTAAACATTTCAGGAGTTACGTTTATATTCAATTCGGCGAAATGTTGAAAATAAGCATAACTATGAACGGGTTCCGTGTCTACAATTACGCCATCCATGTCAAAAATTACTGTTTGTATCATTTGGGGTGTTGGGTTTTAGTATTTAAAATATAATCTGCAAACTGATTACTCCTTTTTGAGTAAATATCGAATCACCGTTTCTGCTGCATATAAACCAAATAAGCCAGGCATATAACTATTTGTTCCATAAAATGATTTCTTATAATTGGATCCATCGGTCATTTTCAAACTTGAATTATCTTGAATTTCCGATGAGAAAACAACTTTCAACTTGTCGATTTTCACTTCTTTCAAACGACGACGAATTGTTTTTGCCAAAAAGCAATTAACGGTATTCGTAATATCAGCAACCTTAACTTTAGAGGCTTCCATCTTCCCTCCTGCTCCCATAGAAGAAATTATTTTTACTCTTTTTCGTTTAGCTGCAATAATCAAATTCAGTTTTGGTGTAATGCTGTCTATACAATCCAAAACATAATCATATTCGTCTGTGACCACTTCGAAAGCGCGTTCTGGTGATAGAAATTCTCGAATTCTGGTCAATTTCAATTTGGGATTAATATCCATTAATCGGTCGCCAATTATTGTTACTTTTGGTTGCCCAATTGTCGAATGTAAAGCAGGTAATTGTCGGTTTATATTTGTAATATCTACAATATCTCCATCAACAATCGTCATTTTTCCCACTCCGGCTCTTGCCAAAAATTCGGCAGCAAACGAACCCACGCCACCAAGTCCTACGACTAAAACATTGGCATTTTTTAATTTCTGTAATCCTTCGGCTTTAAATAAAAGTTCCGCTCTTTCTGTCCATTCTCCCATATTGTCAATGCGAGGCGAAGCAATCTCGTCCTCCTTTTTAAAAATTCAACGTTCGTTATTCAAAATTCTTTATTTCTTTTCGAAAACTGTTTTATAATTTACCTTAATTATCTGCTGTAAATCTTCAACATCAATATTTTTATATTTAGCCGCCAATGCATAAACTTCTTTAATTCCTTCCTCAACAGTATCCGTTTCCAAGAAAAATTTATCATTTGGAATACTTTTAAAAACCGATTCTAATTCTGGATTTCGCAATAAATATTTCCCAAACGAAATATAAAATCCATTATCTATCAATTGTTTGGCAAGTTGCGCGTTTTTTGAAAATCCATGAATTAACATAGGAACCGTAATATTCATTTTTTTTTTAATTTCAATTACTTCCTGAAAAGCGGCAACGCAATGAATTACTACTGGCTTTTTATATTTTTCGGCTAAAACCAATTGTTTTTCGAAAATGGATTGCTGCAAATCAAACGGAATTTCAATACGTTTATCTAATCCGCATTCACCTGCTGCAAGACAGTTTTTGTCTTGTAGTTTGCTTTCTATTATTCTTAAATTAGCTTCTAGCCTATCTTCAACAATAAACCAAGGATGAATACCAATGGAATAAAACGGAATATCCCCATCAAATTCTTGAGGATATTGATTGACTAATTCCAACACTTCTGGTTGATTCGTATATTTATGTGTATGTAAATTGAAGAATTCCATCGGGCAAAAATAATTTATTAAAAATAGATAGCATAAATTTTATTGTTTTAATTGCAAACTTAAAATTTAGTTAAATAACTATAAAAATAGTTTAATAACTAAAAATATAGTTGTACGTTTGTTTCAAATTATACGACTATGCAAAAACTAACCAACAAAGAAGAGGAAATCATGCAAATTTTATGGAAGTTAAAAAAAGCTTTTGTAAAGGAAGTAATGGCTGAAATCACCCAAGAACAACCACATTATAACACACTTTCAACCATTATCAGAAATTTGGAAGAAAAAGGTTTCGTGTCGCATAATGCCTTTGGAAACACACATCAATATTTTCCAGTTGTAAAGATTGAAGACTACAGGAAACGTTTTATGAACACGGCAATTGACACTTATTTTGATAGTTCCTATAAAAATATGGTGTCGTTTTTTGCTAAAGAAGAAAAGATTTCCGCCGAAGAATTACGTGAGATTTTGACTATGATTGAGAAAAAACAATAGTATGGAATCACTATTTGTTTACCTCGAAAAATCCAGTAGTTTAATCGGACTTTTTTATTTAGCATACTATTTTATGCTTAGAAAAGAAACTTTTTTCAACAGCAATCGGTGGTTTTTATTGACGGGATTAATCACTTCCGTTATCCTACCATTAATAGTTTTTAAAAGAATAATCTGGGTTGCTCCTAGTCCAAATACTATTGATTGGTCAAAAATTCCTGTTACAACTCCTATTGAAAATACTTTTGAAATCAATTGGTATTTAATTTTTGGAATCGTTTACGGAATAGGAATAGTAGTTTTTCTACTAAAATTTGCTTTTGATTTTTATAGTTTATCGAAAATTCTAAAAGATAAAACCATCCAGCAACAAGCCGATTTCAAATACATTGATGTAACCGAAAATATTTCTCCATTTTCCTATTTCAATTATATCGTATATAATTCCTCCTTGTATAGCAGTTCAGAATTAGAAAACATATTAGAACATGAAAAAGTTCACAGCACGCAGCATCACACGGCTGATGTTTTAATCTCAAGACTATTTTGTATTGCTTTTTGGTACAATCCGTTTATTTGGTTCTATAAAAAGGCCATTATTCAAAACCTTGAATTCATTGCTGATAGTGAAGCAACTAAAAATAGTTCCGATAAAAAAGCTTATCAATTGACGCTTTTAAAAATAACAACACACGAAAACTGTGTTGCCATTACCAATCATTTTTATCAATCATTAATCAAAAAACGAATCGTTATGTTAAACAAAAATCAATCCAACAAAAGAAATTCTTGGAAGTATGCATTAGTACTCCCATTATTAGGAGTATTTGTATTTTTCTTTCAAGTTAAAGTTGTCGCTCAGGAAAAAGTAACCGAAAGTAATTCAGAAACAACTACAACGTTGAAATGGACAAAAAATTCACTCGACAGTGAATTAGAAGCTGGTATTAAAAAAATGGCAGAACTCGGAGTTACTGTAAAATATTCTGAATTAAACCGAAACGAAAATGCCGAGATTACCGCCATAAAAGTTTCTTATGACGACGGAAAAGGAAATACTGAAGAGCAGTCAATGAAAGGACGTAATCCTATTAAACCTATAATTATTGCTTTTAAAAAGAACAATTTAGGCAATGACGAAATTGAGTTTCAAAACGATTTTTATAATGATGTAGAGACAAATACAGCAGTTCCAACTGCACCCGTTCCGCCTATAACACCAAATATAAAAAATATGCCCACGCCGCCACCAGCACCAAACTTTCCAGCTTTCCCAAATATTAAAATGCCAAAAGATCCCAATGATAAAAAGGCAATAGAAAGGTATGAAGCTAAAATGAATAAATTTGCCAAAAAATGGGAAAGTGGTGCTATAAAAAAATATGAAGCTGAGATGAAAGTTTATGAAGAAAAAATGAAGGACTATCAACCTGACATGACTGATTTTAATAAAAAAATGACTGAATATCAGGATAAAATGGAGAACTACCAAGAAAAACTACGTGACGAAATACAAGATAAACAAGAAGCTAAAAGAGATGCTGTTGAAGCCGAAAAAGACAAAACAGAAGGGAAAAATGTTCTTATAATAATTAACGGAAAAAGAACCGAAGCTTCTATTGAAGATATAAAGAAAGTAGATCCAAATTTAATTCAAAGTATGAGTATATTAAAAGGGAAAAATGCCTTAAAAAAATACGGTAAAGATGGAGAAAACGGTGCTATTGAAATTATTACCAAAGAAAATATTGACCTTTTAAAATCATCCAATAAAAAAGAATAAATAGAACAAAGCTTTTAAAATCAAGAAAAGACGGTCACTAATCAAGACCGTCTTTTTTTATATCTTTGAAAAAAAATTACCTATGTTCAAAATTCTAGCCAAAATAAACAAGCTTTTACTTCCAAGCTTCACTAAAAACGGATTGGATATCACCAAAGCCAAGAAATGGCAAATGGCAATTATTGGTTATCGGTATTATATAACTATAAGAGCATTAGATTGTTGATTTCAGGTTTTTGATATTTGTTTTTAAATTTTGAAAAAAAATAATATAATTTTGATTTCCCATTTGCAAATTACATAATTATAGCTATATTTGCACCCGCAATAAGGCCTTGTGGCGCAACTGAATAGCGCACTTGATTACGGCTCAAGAGGTTACTGGTTTGAATCCAGTCAAGGTCACTTTATGGGACAAAGAAGAAAAATTCTTCTTTGTCCCATTTTTATTTAAGGGTATTCGACTGTTAATCAAATATATAATTCCAACAACTTCGTTAACTCGAGTGGTTCGAAACTCATTTTTTAAAATAGTGAAATTTTCAGGGTAAATCGAACCAATCAAATCTCGTGAGTCTACCCACTCCCCACTAATGTAGCATTCATGAAGTTTCAGGAGATTTTCGATACCCGAATTTAATAAGTCATCTATATTTTCTTTATCTTCATTTATAACTGATAATTTCGATTCCAGTTTACTGATAATTTCGCTATAAGATGATTTCATTTCCCTATAATCTTTAGCATCTATTTGCTGAGTCGCTAACAAATCTCTCACATGTGAGAGTCTCTTTTCATAATCTTTAAGTTGTACTATAAGTTTATGTTTTTCTTCGTGAATTTCTTTAGTATTTTCGCTAAAGCTCTCAATTATAATCGCTATGTACAGTTTTTTTATTTCAGCTCTAGGAACATATTGCTTCAAGTTATTTAAAAAGATCTCATTTGCTACTTCTGAATTAATTCTGTACTTACAACCTGAAGAACAATGATAATAGGAATAGTATTTACTTCTACCCTTGGAAATACTTGCCGTCAATAGCTTTTCACATTCTGGACATTTAAAAAATCCACGAAGAGGAAATGGCTCTGTGGTAATTATTTTTGGTCGAAAATTTCTACCTCTTCCATCCAAAACATCTTGAACCATATAATACAATGCATGTGTAATTAAAGGCTCATGTTGTCCCGTGACACTTCTAGCTTCTTCATCTTTATATTTAGGAATTACAATTTTCCCGCAATAAAGAGGATTCCTAATAATTCTCCAAAAATTATTTTTACTAGCCTTAAGACCTTTCTTCTTTGCCAGATTATATACTTGCTCCGTATTAAAAATCCCTTTGGAGAGCTCTTCAAAAGCCCATTTTAATATGGATGCCTCAGGCTGATCAAATGCAATATATTTTACCCCATCTTCTTTAACCCGATTTATATAGCCTGAAGGAGCAAGCCCCATATATCTTCCCTCCTTCTTTGCTCTACGCATACCATGAAAAGTATTTAACGCCCTTCTATCATTCTCCACCTCTGGTGCAGCAAGATAAAAGGCAAGCATCATCTTGTTTTCGGGAATCTCTAAATCAAGTGGCTGCTCTATACCCTGAGGCTCTACTCCAAGCTTTCTAAGTATATTGATCATTTGATAAGCATCGCCTGCATTACGACTGAATCTATCCCATTTAGTAAACAGAACTAAATCCGTTTTGTTTTTGTATTTCTTAAGATTAATCAATAATTTTTTCCACTGTGGTCTATTAAAGGTCTTTGCAGAATAGTCTTCATAAATCACGTCTCGTATTACAATAGAATTAATTCCACAATACTTTCTGAGCATTTCCTCTTGATTTCTCTGGGAATAGCCTCTATCTGCCTGTTCATCGGTACTAACACGTACATATAAGTCTGCTATCATTTCAGTTCTCCTTTCCTTAAATATTTACACACGGCATTATTCGCCAGTTTCCTCAAAAAAACTAAAATATCTTTAACTTGTTCGAGCGTTAAATCCAGTCCTTCCGTCTTTAACATTTCCAAAGCTTTCTCTGGAGTGATTCTTCTTTTTTCATTCTCTTCTTCATTTTTCATCACGCACCTCCTTTTTTCAATAGCAAAAGACCGCCAAAACGGTCTTTTACTAATTCGACATAAATCACACTTCCTTACAAAGATAGAATGGATTTTTTTCTAAATCATAGGTGAAATATAATCATGATAGGAGACAATATGTAATAAAAAAACACCCTTTAAGCATTAATTTTCAGGACTTTTCTTCTCTTTTTTCTTCAAAAGTAATTCTCTTGACTGGTCCAAAAATTCTGCTTCATCATAAGGTAATAGTTGTAACGCTATTTCTAACATATTTGTTATATTGATTGGTGGATTCTGCACCTCACTAGAACATGTTTCATCTGCATCAAGCGCCAAGATGGAGACCTTGATTAAGTTAGCAATAGTAAAAAGTAAATCTAGATATCCATCAACATTTAATTCAATTGTAAACGAGCTTTTTTTGTGCTTGTCTGGTCGAAGTGTCTTAAAACAATTTCCAGATAGCTCGCGTAATTCTTCCAGTGTTTTAATTTCATTTGTTTTCATAAGTATCCGATTTTAAGTTTTATAAATCTTTTAATTTATTTTCTAGCTACTCTTTTGCTTCTATAAAAATTCAATACATTTCTCTTCAAGGAGTTTAGTATCTTCTATAATATTCATGCCCTGCTTCAATAAAATGGAGCGGGGCTGTTATAACCTTTTCCAGCCGTTTTCGCTGGGGATTATTTTCCGGTATTTTGATTTGATAATCGTTAATTTTACTTTTTACATGTTGAACATTATTTTTAATTTGTATTTTTGTTTATTCCATGCAAGGAACTACGATTTAGTACCGTACCCAACCATCCACAATTGTATCGAACCAAAATTGACTTGTTTTTTACCAATGCCTTTTTTTTGACAAAATTTTAAATATCTTTGAACTATGAGTACAGTAACAAAACCCAAACATATAGGCAGAAATATCAGCCGAATCAGAGAGCTAAAAGGAATGAAACAGGAAGCGTTGGCTATTGCTATTGGAGTAAGCCAGCAGTCGGTTTCCAATATTGAAGGAAGTGAAACAGTTGACGAAGAAAAACTTGTGGAAGTTGCAAAAGCACTTGGTGTAAGTGTAGAAGCAATTATAAATTTTTCTGAGGAAGGTGTTATTAATTATTTTAATACTTTTAATGAGGCTGTTTCAAGTAGTAACTTCGGACATAACAATACATGTAATTTTAATCCTCTTGATAAAGTTGTAGAACTTTACGAGCGTTTAGTTCAAGCCGAAAAAGATAAGGTTGAGTATTTGGAGAAATTATTGAAGGCTAAATAAAACCTTTTATAAAAGATAAATTAATTCCAAAAAGAGACCTTCAAAAGAGTCTCTTTTTTGTTTCTAGTATATAAATATTTTCAGTATTTATTGTACCTAAATAAAAATCAAAAGATAAACCGATGGACAAAACTATTAAGCTAAGAGTTAAAAAAGAAATTGATAGTAAAAGTGAGCTTAAGGTTTTGAAATTAAAAGGCACTTTAATTTCAAAAGGCTATACTGAAATTATTCATATTGCCGATGAAAATACAGAGTACTATCTTAACTCATTTTCCACTTCACCCGAGAATAAAAAAGAGGCCGAATATTTTGTTTTGGACTATATCACAAACCATAATCTTGACGAGATTATTAGCTTACTTCAAGAAAGTATTAAATAATTTTAGATTGCGATATTTTTTTCAAATCATGTGTAAAAACCTTCCTGATAAAAGTCAGAATTTTACACATTAATTAAAAATGTATTCATTTCAAAAAGTACGCTCCATTATTCCTGAAATAATGATAATTTAGGAATTTTTTTCTGTATTGGGAATCAGGGAGCGTACCTTTTCAATGACTTTTAAAATAAGTATTTTCTAAGCTTTAATATGTCTGAAAGAACTTAAAAATATCCCGTAACAAAAGTCACAAAAAGTACAGCTAAGGTATTGGAAATTCATGAACTGCGTACCCATAATGGCACCGCTCATTCTTCACAGTGCCACCCTTCGGGACTTATAGCACTCAGTTCATGAATTTCCAATTTTGTCTTGCTTTCTTTTTTTCCTTTTTCTTTTGAGAAATGGTCAAGGACTCTCTAGTGAAATCAAAAACGAATCATCCCAGCAATTTACCGAAATCATATCATAGGCAAAATTGACCTATGATTGTTTATGTCAAACACTATTTTTAAATTAGCCTTAATCCTTTAAAAAACTGAAAGATTGCCACGTTCCTGCAATCGGCAAGATGAACGGTTGTTAAACAACCGGATCTTGCTGCCCCACACTCGGAACTCGTGGGCAGTGACACTGAAAGGATAAAAAGAGTTTGAAAAATAATGAAAATGATAGATGATGGAAGCAGAAAATTCAAACAGGACACGCATAATCGGGCTGCGCCTAACTCCCGAAGAATATGCAAAAATGGAGCGTAGATGGAAATCCAGTACGTGCCGGAAATTAAGTGACTACATTCGGAAACATCTTTTTAATAAGCCAATTGTTACGACCTACCGAAACCAATCATTGGACGATTTTATGGAGGAATCGATAGTACTCCGAAGTGAGCTGAACGCTATTGGAAACAACATTAATCAGGCTGTAAAAAAACTACACACTTTGCAACAAATTCCTGAATTCAGGAACTGGATAATTAGCTATAACCTCGATAAAAAGATCCTTTTCAACAAAGTAGAAGAAATCAAAAAACACATTCAAAAAATTACGGACAAATGGTTACAATCATAAAAACAAGCCATTCAATTCGCAGTATTTTTAACTACAATGAAAATAAAGTTAAGGCAGGTGTTGCCGAGTGTATTGCAGCAGGAAACTATCCTGTTGATGTGGACAAAATGAGTGATACCATAAAACTTAATCGCTTTATAAAACGGATAGAATTAAACGAAAACGCAAAGCGGAATAGCGTTCATATTTCCCTGAATTTTGATCCATCAGAAAATTATTCAAAAGAAAAACTGATAGCTATTGCCGATACTTATATGGAGAAAATCGGTTTCGGAAAACAACCTTATTTAGTATACCAACATTACGATGCAGGGCACCCTCATTTACATGTGGTAACCATAAATATTGAAAGGGACGGCAAGCGGATTGACCTGCATCATTTAGGAATTCGGAAATCTGAACCAGCTCGTAAAGAAATTGAAGAACTGTTTGGACTCGTTAAAGCGGAAGGAAGAAAAAAAAAAGAGGAATTTAGATTGCAGCCTATTGCTGTTAGCAAGGTGCAGTACGGTCGAATTGAATCAAAGAAAGCCATATCCAACGTTTTGAATATAGTTCTGAACCAGTACAAGTATGCAAGTCTACCCGAGCTCAATGCGGTTCTAAAACAATATAATGTCTTGGCTGATCGAGGCAGCGAGAATTCAAAAATATTCTTAACAAAAGGATTGGTTTACCGAATTCTGGATGAACAGGGTAAGTCAATTGGTGTTCCAATTAAAGCAAGTGATTTTTATAGTAAGCCAACATTAAATTTTCTAGAGGAAAAATTTAAGCGTAATGAAGTTAGAAGAATACGCGACAAAGCTCGTGTTAAAAATATCATTGATATTGCACTGCTAAGAGAGCAATCAATGTCCATAAACGAACTGGCAAGACTATTGGAAAAAGAAGGTATTCATACTGTTTTTAGACGAAGTGCAGAAGGTCTGCTTTATGGCATTACTTATGTGGACCATAAGAACAAAAGTGTTTTTAATGGTAGTAGTTTAGGAAAAGAATACAGTGCAAAAGCGATTCAGGAACGTTGCGGATTAAAAGTTGCTGGAGGAGGAAAAAGTAATATGATATCTAAAAAAATACCTCCAAAAGAATTACTAATTATCAACATGCAACA
>CANBWX010000027.1 GCA_947373225.1 Flavobacteriaceae bacterium
GGAACCCGCCATGGAACGGTTATTAAAGTTCCCGCAGCAATCATTTCTACATTAAAAAACGAATAATATCGGAATACAAGTATAAACTTGTGTAATTGTATTTCAATTTTCATATGCAAAAAACATTGTGAAATATGATTTAAATTTACGGATAAAAAGTTAAAGAACTTATTCATTTCAAATTTAAAATATTTGGATCTTACTTTTATCTGCTTTTATTTTAAATTTATATTGAATTAAACTTTGTTAATTTCTTTAAATCTTCTAAAAAATGGTTCGAAAATTGTCCCGACAAGGTCACAAAATAAAAACCTAAACATAATGAAAATTAGTTGTTTAGGTTTTTTTTATTTCATAATTTGTACGATTTTTGTATTGTGGTTTAAAAGTTCCCCTATAAAAATGCCTTTTTAACAAAAATAAATATTTTGTTTTGGGTTCACATTTTGCACGTTTTGTACCGACACAAAAAAACCTCAACTTTATACTTTTAAGGTTATTGTAAATATTGTTTCAGTCAACTATGTAGACACTATCGTTTTTTTAATTTCCGAAACCTATTTTTATAACGGTTTGCATTTCTCCTCCAGTGGTTAACTCGGTGGCTTTTAAAGTAGGAACGACAAATTTTAATAACTCGATTATCATTTTAAGCCGTTGTAATGGTTTTAATGTTTTAAGGTCATTATCTAACTGCTCCAAATTATTTGAAACTAAATTTTGAAAACGTTCCCTTATTTCTGCGGTGGTTTTGTTTACCGATCCAGCGGGACGCCCCTGTTTTAACCCCTGTTGCCATTTGTCTAATTTCATATATTATAGATAAAATAAATGCACTATTTTATTTTAATAGTTTTTATTTATAAATTTTACTGCTTGCCTGTGGAAAACTATTTTAACAAAAAAAAGAACAACTGTTGTGCTTACTCTAATTCTGTTTTTAGGGCTGTATTATTTGTATTTGCTCAAGCACAATATTATTTGAAACTATAAAAATGATATGTTTATATCGTTTTATAATTTATTTATTGTTTTCGTTTTGGGAATTAATTTTGAAACTTCTGTATTTTTTGTAATTACTACAAGATTTTCTATAATAATTTGTTGTTTCTCCGAATAAGTTTCTTTAACTTGTTCAGAAAGCCAGCTTTTTAAAGCGACAATGTTTGATTTTAAGCTCATTTTTTTTAATTATTTATATTTGTTTATATGTTCTTTTTTCTTTGCTATAACATCTAATATTCAATTTTTCCAAAAAAAGTAATTAAAAAACGCACGTCAATAGGATTAATATTTTCAAATTTCCTTATTTGTCGATTGGGTTAATAATATTGAATTTTAATTGTAAAAATATTTTCATAATAATACAAATGTGGACTTAATAAGACTAAAGAATGTTATACAATTTTTGAAAAACATTACATAATTCACATATCTTTATTATATAAACATTGATGTTTGATTAAAGCAAAAAAGGCGTTCCGTTTGCACTGCCCCCAAAAAGTTAGACACTATTTGGGGGCAGTGCATAATTGCCGTCTTTTCACTTTCGACAATTGCAACGGTTTTTTGATAGTCTTCATTAACTCGGTGCAATCCAAACAAACATTGACAAAGACTAAAATCTGGCACTTTAATTGCATTATGTAACCAGTTAATGTGATTGTAAGGTTTTTTTATCCTTTTGCCCTAATGTATTTAATGATGAAATCTATTTAAGTATTTGGAATTATAACTCAAAAAAAACTTTCGTATATATACTGTTTGCTTGAAAAATTACCTAAAATAATTCTTGGAATGAATATGGAAAATATCATTAAAAATTCTTGATTGAAAAACAAATAAACTATAATCCATTTTTAAATAAAAAATCGATGAGGATAATATTTTTATATATTTGCTAATATAAAGCATAATTCAAAGACCCGAATTGTAACAATCTTAATTTTTTTTTCAAAAAAAGACTATAAATAAGATAATGCCCAATACAAGAGACTTTAGTGAACAGTTATTAATAAGTGAACTCAAAAACCATAACGAAAATGCATTTCGTAAACTTTTTGATTTCTATTATCAAGATATCTATGGTTATAGTATTAGTATTCTTAAATCAAAAGAGTTAGCCGAAGAAAATGTTCAAGATGTCTTTTTAAAGGTTTGGTTGCATCGTGAAAATTTGAATTTGGAGCAGTCTTTTAAGTCTTATTTATTTACAATCGCCAGAAATCAAGCTTTTAATTTATTAAATAAAGCTGCCAATGATTTACTTTTGAAAGAAGAAATTTTCTATAAAAGTCAAAAATCATACGATCAAGGGGATTATTCAATCCGCGAAGCCGATTGCAAAAAACTAAAAAAGCAAGCTATAAAACAACTACCCCCCAAACGAAAACTTATTTTTAAAATGTCTCGTAAACATGGCAAGACTTATGAAGAAATTAGTCAAGAATTAGGGATTTCTGTCAATACTGTCAAAAGCCAAATGAGTAAGGCATTAGAAACATTGCGGCTCTTTTTTAAAGAACATGATGAAATCTATAAATAGATTTTTTTTATTAACTCAATCACTCTTAATGGGTGATTTTTTTTATAGCGCATTATTTTTTAAATAATTGATTATCAAATATTTAATATTTTATAATGTTTTGTATAGAAAAAAATACACTAAAATTTAAAAAAAATATAACGTTTGAGTAGTAGTCAACTTCTCTTCAACTGTATAATGTATAACAGAAATAAAAAAACAATTCACAATGAATGAAAATTCAGAAATAAAAAAATTATTACGCAAATTCATTTTAAATCAATGTACCATTGAAGAAACAAATGAAGTTGTAAAATATTATAAGAAAAATAAGCTCACTACAGATTTCCCTTCTGTTGAAGATATAAAAATGTTACTTATCGAAACTCCAGAAATGGATAAAGCTAAAGCTAATGAGATATTTTCAAATATTTTAATTAGTGCAAAAGAGATAGAAAAAGAGGAAATTATTACCAAGAATAATCCTTTTAGGAAATACATTGCAATTGCGGCATCACTACTTATTTTATTGACCATTGGTTTGTCTTATCAGCATGGTTTTTTTAATCAGAAAAACGCTCCTGTTATTAACCCTAATGAAATCACTTTGCAATTAGAAAATGGTGATTTTCAGGTTATTTCATTGAGTCAAAAATCTAAAATAGCTGACTCTAAAGGAAATGTCATAGGAAACCAAAACGGTAATAAAATTGTTTATGATACCGAAACTAAAATAGAAAAACTAGTTTATAATACCATCAAAATTCCTTATGGAAAGCGTTTTGAACTGCAATTATCTGACGGAACAATTGTGCATTTAAATTCAGGCACTACCCTTAAATATCCTGTAAAATTTATTGCTGGTGAAAATAGACAAGTTTTTTTAGAAGGAGAAGCCTTTTTTGATGTTACTAAAGATAAAAAACATCCTTTTGTTGTTAATGCAAATAATTTGAATGTTCGTGTTTTAGGTACTCATTTTAATGTTTCAAACTATCCTGAAGACAAAACGACCGATGTAGTTTTAGTAGAAGGATCAGTTGGTTTATACACCGCAAATGAAACATTTGATGCTGTAAAAAACACTATTCTTAAACCTGGATTTAAAGGAAGTTTTTCTAAGAACGATAATCATATTGATACAAAAGCCGTTATTACAGATGGATATACTTCATGGATTAATGGAGGCTTGACTTTTAGAGAAATGTCTTTTAAAGATATTGCAAAAAAATTAGAAAGACATTACAATGTTACCATCGTAAACCAAAATAATAAGTTTTCTGACGAAAAATTTAATGCCAGTTTTGGTGATGAACCTATTACAAAAGTGTTGAGTTACTTTAATGATATTCACGGAATCAATTACACCATAAAAAATAATCAAGTACTAATTAAATAACCATTAAAACAAAATGAAAAATGAAATGTTGAAGAATCAAGAATAAAAAAATCGGAAAGAGCTACGAACAATTTCCGATTAGATAAAAATCGATTGAACCTAACAAATTAAATACAATCAATTCACAAAACTATGAAAAAAAAACCAAAGAATAATGGGATGTATTTTCCGTTGTTCCAAAATGACCTAAAATTGAAACTAACCACTTTACTCCTTTTGGTCGCTATGTTTAATATTAGAGCAAATACTTATGCCCAAAAGACAAAAGTAGACTTAGAATTAAATAATATAACCGTGGAAAGGGTTATTGAGACGATCGAACAAAAAACAGATTTCCGATTTATTTATAAAATAAATGATATCGATTTAGATCGTGTACTTTCTATTCATGTAAAAAATGAAAACATAGATGTTGTCCTAAACAAGTTATTTAAAGGAACTACAACAGACTTTAAAGTCAGAGATACTCAAATAATTTTAAAAAAACCGCTTGAAGTAAAAAAGGAAAGCGTTATTATTATAAAACAAATTATAAAGGGTAAGGTAACCGATGAAAACGGGTTACCACTACCAGGAGCATCTGTTATAGAAAAATCTACGAATAAAGCAGTTAGTACTGATGGTGATGGAAACTTCGAAATTGCTGTCGAAAACAGTGATGCTGTACTTACTATAAGTTTTGTTGGGTACAAGGAAAAAACAGTTTTGGCAAGTCAAAAAAATATTATAATTAAACTATCTCCTGATACAGCCGACTTAAAAGAAGTAGTTGTAGTTGGTTACGGAACTTCAAGAAGAAAAGATGTAACAGGCGCAGTTTCTTCATTAGCTGCAAAAGATATGAATCAGGGAGCAGTTGTGAATCCATTACAATTAATTTCTGGTAAAATGGCTGGTGTAAATATTACCCAAACAGGAAGTGAGCCAGGGACAGCCCCTAGCATAAGAATTCGTGGAATATCTTCATTAATTGGAGGAAACGATCCTTTAGTAGTTGTTGATGGAATTCAAGGAAATATGGATTTATTAAATCAAATTCCTCCTAGTGAAATAGCATCAATAGACATTTTAAAAGATGCTTCAGCTACTGCTATTTATGGTTCAAGAGGTGCACCAGGTGTAATTATTGTTAGTACCAAAAAAAATAAGGCAGGAAAAACATCTGTTGAATATACCGAATCTACTTCAATGGATTATATTCCAAAAAAATTAAGTATGTTGAATGCAGATCAATGGTGGGCACAAGCTCAATTAGTTGGAGTTCCAGCTTCTGCCAATCATGGATCAGATACGGATTGGTATGGTATTCTTACTAAAAGAGGAGCAACTCAAACACATACTTTATCTTTTGGCGGAGGAACTGATAAATTTAGTTATAGAGCTTCAATAAGTGCTATTTTGCAAGATGGTGTTGTTATTAATTCTAATAATCAAAAATATATAGGAAGAATTCAAGCTACTCAATCTGCCATTGATGATAAACTAAAACTGACCTTCAATCTTAACAGCGGAATAACAAATTCAACAAACAGTATAGGAAGCATAGGAAGAGCAGCATTTACATCTAATTTAATTTCAAATGCTTATGTAATGCGCCCAACAGACCCAGTTTATAATACAAATGGGACTTATTATACGGATCCTAATGTTTTTCAATATTTAAATCCATATGCTGCTGCTCAAACAGTTAAAAATGAAGGACAATATGATAATTTGTTTGGAAGTCTTAAAGCCGATTTGGATTTATATAAAGGATTAACTGCAGGATGGTTTGGAAGTTGGAGAAAAACAAATAATTCAAATGGGTATTATCTTCCATCTGAATCAACGAATGCAGCTGCAATTGATCAAAAAGGTATTGCAAATATTAGCAATAATAAACAAAATGAACGATTAATGAATATTAGTCTTTCTTATAAAAAAATATTTGGAAAACACAGCATCAACGCATTGGCTTTGTATGAATGGCAAAACCAAACTTATCAAGGGAATTATGCTCAAGCCAGAGGTTTTATAAATGATATTGCAACTTATAACGCATTGCAATTAGGTGATTTATCAAAAGTGCAACCCGGAGATATGTCTTCGTATAAAAATGACCGAACTTTAGTTTCCTTCTTAGGACGTATTAATTACTCTTTTTTAGAAAGGTATTTATTTACCGCTAGTATGAGAAGAGATGGTTCCTCCGTATTTGGAGCTAATAATAAATGGGGGGAATTTCCATCGGCTTCTATAGCTTGGCAAATAGATAAAGAGCCTTTTATGGCAAACCAAAAGATATTTAACGATTTGAAATTACGAGGTGGATATGGTGTTACAGGTAATCAACAGGGATTATCTCCACAAAATTCGATTTCTTTGGTTGGTGGTTCTGGTGTTACTTATTTTGGAGGTTCACAAATAACTAATTTTAATGTGACTCAAAATGCCAATCCAGATTTACGTTGGGAAACAAAAAAACAAACAAATATTGGTCTTGATTTTACAAGTTTAAACAGTAGATTAAGAGGAACAGTAGATGTTTATACAGCAACTACCTCTAATTTATTATTTGGTTATACCGTTCCTCAACCTCCTTATCCCTATAATAGTATTATGGCCAATGTGGGAAGTATTTTAAACAAAGGACTTGAGGTTTCATTAGGTTATGATTTGATAAAAACTGAAAACACCACACTTACATTAGCAGGAAACGTATCTTTCTTGAGAAATAAAGTTTTAAGCTTAAGTGGTAGTCTAAATGGAGTTCAATTAAACACCAATTATGTTTCTTGGGGGCCAAGTTCTTACTTGATAGTTGGACAACCTATAGGTACATTTAACATCTTGCATCACACAGGAAAAAACAATGCAAATTCTGAAACAGTTCTCGATGTAGATGCAAATGGTGTTATCGATCAAGGAAATACAAGTCCTGACCGTATGTTAAGAGGTTCCGCTTTACCAACCTATACAGTTGCTTTTAATCCAAGTTTTCAATATAAAAATTTAGATATTTCTATGTTATGGAGAGGATCAGGTGGAAACAAAATTTACAATGGTTTACGATCTAGTTTGAGTTATTTAGAGAATATTGGTAAATCAAATGTTTTAGAAAGTGCCGTTCCTTTAGGACTGTTTACTTCTCAATATGGTTCCGATTTATGGCTTGAAGATGGTTCTTTTATAAGATTAGAAAATGTAACTGCTGGCTATAATATTCATCTTAAGACTATTAAATATATTGAATCACTACGACTTTCACTTACAGGAAGTAACCTATTATTGATTACCCATTATTCAGGAATTGATCCAGAATTGAATATGAGTGGTAGTAATGGCTTTGGTGGTGATAATGGAATTTATCCACGTACCCGAAGTTTTGCCTTAGGTTTGAATGTGAAATTTAAATAGTAAAAGAAAATGAAAATCAAAAATATATTTATAATAGGAAGCTTAAGTTTCCTATTACTAGTTGGTTGTACCAATATCGATGAGCATGTATATGATAAATATCCAGCCAATAATTTTTATGGCTCTGCACAAGGTGCCGATGTTGCACTTGCAAGTGTATATGCTCAAGTAGGAGGAAATTGGAACGGAGTAGGATATGCAGGAGCTGATAGAGGTTGGTATGATTTGAATAGCTTTAGTTCAGATGAACAAGTTATTCCACATAGAACTACTGGAGATTGGGAATTAGATTTTGCCCGTTTATACAAACATGAATGGTTACCAACAGATACTTTTCTTAATAATACTTGGAGTTGGTTATATAAATCCATTTTCAATGCCAATTTAGCGGTAAATCAATTGGAATTATCAAAAGCAGATCCTTCAAAAATTGCAGAAGCAAAAGTATTGAGAGCCTTTTTCTACTACTTATTAATTGATGATTTTGGAGACGTTCCTTTTTATACAGACAATAATATTGACGTGAATAAAATTCCTCAATCAAGTCGTAAAGATGTTTATGCTTTTGTAGTAAAAGAATTAACTGAAAATATTGATTTACTTTCTGAATCTAAAGGAGGTACCTATTATGGGCGATTTAATAAATGGGCTGGCTATACTTTATTAGCTAAAGTTTATTTAAACGCCGGTGTTTACACAGGTACAACTAAATGGCAAGAATGTTTAGATGCTTGCAATAAAGTGAGCCAAGGAGGATACACGCTTCATCCAGGAGGAGCTAGTACTTCAAGTCCGCTAGGATATAAATATTTTGAATTATTTGGGGATGTACTTCCGGATGACGAAACCATTTTAGCCATATTTACAACAGCCGAAGTTGTTTCTCGAAATATATTTAGCGTTAGAAGTTTATATGGTTCACAAGCAACAACATTATTTGGTTATAGTGGATGGAATGGTACCATTGTTCCTAAAGATTATTTCATGAAATTTAGTGATACTGACATTCGAAAAAAACAATTTCTTTATGGAGATCAAGGTGGGGGAATCAATTACACGGTTGATGTTGCTTCATTAGATAATCCAGGAGCGGCACCTCAAGCCGGTGTTAGAGATGTGAAATTTTATCCGGTTGGTCCTATGTCAGGCAGCGGAGCATCAAATGATTTTCCAATTTACAGATATGCCGATGTACTATTAATGATAGCAGAATGTAATGTAAGACTTGGTAATGCATCAGCTGCAAAACCATTTGTAGATCAAATACGACAACGTGCTGGTCTTGGTATTTTAGGATTAAATCCTTCACTTGACGACATTTATAACGAAAGAGGATTTGAATTGAGTTGGGAAGGACATAGAAGGCAAGATATGATTCGTTTTGATAAATTCTTGTTAGCAAATGACTTCAGAGGAGTTTCAGCAGATTATAGAAAGTTGTTTCCAATACCAACTGCAGCCTTAGATGCAAACAAGGGATTAAAACAAAATTCAGGTTATTAAATTTAGAACTATTATGAAAAAATATATAAATAAGTTAATCGTGGTTTGTACTTTGCTTTTTCTAAGTGCATCCTGTCAGAATGATGCTTTACTCACTACTTTAAAAACAGTGAGTTTTTCTGGCGCTCCTCAGGCTTCTTCCAGTGCAATCATTCTATCTACAAGTAATACAAATCAAGCAGTAGTAACAATATCATGGCCAGCAGTAGTTTATCCAGTTAAAGCTCCAGTTACTTATGCTTTACAATTTGATGTTCTTTCCGATATAGTTGGAAGTACAGCATGGTCAAAATCGGTAAGAATTGAAGTTGGTGAGGATGTTTTGAGTCGATCTTTACTTGGTGCTGATCTTAATAAAATAGCCATTCAACTGGGTCTTCCATTAGATGTTGTAGGTAAGATTGCCGTTCGTGTCGAGTCAAATTTAGATCGTACAAGTTATTCTGATCCTATCACTTTATCGGTAACACCTTTTTCGAAAACTGTTGTTTATACGGCACTTTATATGCCAGGAAGTTATCAAGGAGTTCCTGATGTTACAACAGCTGCGCAATTAGATCCTATTGCTAAAGGTATTTACCAATGTTATCTTACATTTCCAGCATCACAAGGTTTAGGATTTCAATTGACAACTCAAAGAAATATGAATCAATTTTTTGGAGCAGGTATCAATGGAATTGTAGTGGATGGTAGTACTAGCAATTTTGTCGTTCCAGCTTCTGGATCCTATCAAATAACAGTTGATCTAAATACTTCAAGTTTAGTAGCCCTTCCTTATTCATGGGGAATAATTGGGGATGCCACTCCAGGAGGATGGAACTCTAGTTCACCTATGACTTATAACTACCAACAAAAAACATGGACATGGACAGGGGCCTTACTTGCAAAAGCATTAAAATTTAGACTTAATGATAATTGGAACGTAAATTATGGTCCTCAAAACCAAACAGATGGAATTATGTATCATGATATTCCTGCAGCGCCACAACCAGGAGCTTATAATGTGCCTGCTGATGGGAATTATATCGTAACGTTTAAAATAAATGATATTGACCCAGTAAAAAATGGTTACCCAATATCAGCAACATATACCGTAACAAAAATCTAATTTAATAAGGTAGACAATTTAAAAATGGTTTAAAAAAGTATTCCTCTTTATGAATAAGAAAGAGGATGCAACCATTAAAAAATACTTATTATAAAAAATAAAAAAAATGAAATATTATATCAATATATTTTTTGCACTTCTTTTTTCTTTGGGATTAGTTTCGTGCAACGCATCGGATAATGTGTCAAAACCTGTTCCAGCATACCCGCAATATGGAACGCGATTTGATAAAATGCCTAAAAAAGAAAATGCGGTAATTTATCAAGTAAATATTCGTGCTTTTAGTGCGGCTGGAACCTTAAAAGGAGTTCAGGATAAACTTACCTATATTCAGGAACTTGGCGTAAATGTTATATATCTAATGCCTATTTATCCTGTTGGGGTTTTAAAATCGGCTGGCGGATTAGGTTCACCGTATGCTGTCAAGGACTATAAAGCAGTAAATTCAGAATTTGGTACTCTAGCAGATTTACAAGTTTTGGTTGAAGAAGCCCATAAAAAGAACATGGCAGTAATTTTGGATTGGGTTGCTAATCATACTTCATGGGATAATGCATGGATTACCGATCATCCAGATTGGTATCAAAAAGGGAGTGACGGAAAAATTATCTCTCCACCTAGCTTTAATGATGTTGCTCAATTGGATTTTTCGAACACAGAAATGCGTAAAGCGATGATTGATGCTATGTCCTATTGGATTTATACTGCGAACGTAGATGGTTTTAGATGTGATTATGCGGATAATGTCCCACCAAATTTTTGGTCAGAAGCCATAACTCAACTTAGAAGTTTTAAACAAACCAATTTATTATTTCTAGCTGAAGGAAAGGATGTTGCTAATTTTAACGCAGGTTTTGATTATACTTTTGGCTTTAATTTTTACGGTGCATTAAAAGATGTATTTAGCAAAAGCCTCTCTGCAACTAGCTTACAAGATGCAAACGCATTAGAATATGCTAATAATTATAACGATTCACAACGAATTGTAAGATACATTACCAATCATGATGTGAACCTTTCTGATGGTACGCCTATAGAATTGTTTAACGGAAAAAAAGGATCTATAGCAGCATTTGTAGTTGCTGCGTATATGAAATCAGTACCAATGATTTATAACGGACAAGAACAAGGTTACGCAACTAGAATTCCATTTTTTACCCATACACCAATTGATTGGAGTACTGGCGATTTAGATATGTTAGCCGAATACAAGAAAATTATAGCTTTCAGAAACGCTAGTATCCCTTTAAAAACTGGTACTTACAAAGGATTTAGTAGTGATGCAGTAAGTGCTTTTACTATGGAAAAAGATACTGAAAAAGTTCTTGTCCTTGTCAATCTAACAAATACAACTACTAAATATATAGTTCCAGCTCCATTAAAATCGATAGCTTGGAAAGATGGATTTAGCAGTACTGATGCTCCATTATCTGCCGAGGTTAGTTTACAACCCTATCAATATTTGATCCTAAAAAATTAACTTAAAGAAATTAGGCTACTAACCAGTGGCCTAAAATACCAATCCATTTATTGCCGCTAAGGTGCAAAGAGCATAGATTTAATAAATACAACTTTCTGTTTTAAGAAATTGAATTGTTTTTAAATCTTACCTACTTCGAACCTTTGTGTCTTTGTACCGTTGCGGTAATTTATTAATTAAAAACTAAAAAAAACATGAATTTTAAACCTAAGAAAACATTCGTTTCATTTTGCATTGGTAAAAATTGGATAGGCTTCCTTTTTGTTTGTTTCACTGCTTTATTTGCACATGCTCAGCTAATTACTTCACCTAATAAAAACCTTTCATTACAATTTGAATTGAAAGAAAATGGAGTTCCTTATTACCAATTAAGCTTTAAAGGGAAGGCGGTCATCAAACCGAGTGCTTTGGGATTAGAAATGGCTGATGTTCCTTCGTTTATGGATGGTTTTTCTATCACAAATACAGCTCAAAATTCTATTGATACTTCATGGAATCCTATCATGGGCGAGGAAAAAACAATCCGAAATAATTATAACGAGCTGGTGGTTACTTTGGCACAAGCCAAAAATAACAATCGATACATTCAAATACGGTTTCGTTTATTCAATGATGGATTAGGCTTTCGATATGAATTTCCAAAACAAAATGAGTTGAATTATTTTGTAATTAAAGAAGAGCATACCGAATTTCAACTAGCCGGAGATCATAAAATTTTCTGGATTCCAGGAGATTACGATACCAATGAATACGCTTATACCACATCGAAGATTTCTGAAATTCCTGCTTTAATAAATAAAGCAACAGTGAATATGTATGCACAAAGTCCAATTAAAAATTTGGCAATACAAACTCCATCAATGATGAAATCTGAGGACGGATTATATATTAATATTCATGAAGCAGCATTAATTAATTATCCTGCCATGTCATTGAATGTTGATGCGAAAACCTTCAAAATGAGTTCACACCTTACCCCTGATGCGGTTGGTAACAATGGTTATATGCAAACCGATGCTCAAACACCATGGCGAACGATCGTTGTAAGTGATAAAGCCTCGGATATTTTAGCTTCAAAAATGATTTTGAATCTGAATGAGCCAACTAAATACAAAGATGTTTCTTGGATTAAACCGATGAAATTTATTGGTGTTTGGTGGGAATATTTTGTTGCTGGAAAAAGTACTTGGGCTTTTGGCAAGGAAACCAATGTAAAAATAGGACAGGATTTTAGCAAGCTTACGCCAAATGGGAAACACGGTGCGACTACAGAGCGAGTTAAAGAATATATTGATTTTGCAGCCAAAAATGGTATAGATGCCGTTTTAGTTGAAGGTTGGAATGTAGGTTGGGAAGATTGGATTGGGAATTGGAAAGAAAATGTTTTTGATTTTGTAACACCTTATCCAGATTTTGATGTGAAAGCATTACGTGCTTATGCTAGTTCTAAAGGAGTACAAATTATTATGCACCATGAAACATCTGGATCGGCAACAAACTACGAAAGACGTTTAGATCAAGCTTTTCAATTTATGAAAGATAATGGGTATAATGCTGTGAAAACAGGTTATGTAGGGAAAATTGTTCCGCGAGGCGAACATCATGATGGGCAATGGATGGTGAATCATTACATTCATGTTGCTGAAAGAGCTGCCGATTTTAAAATTATGGTTGATAGTCACGAAGCAGTACGACCAACAGGATTGAACAGAACATATCCAAACTGGATTGCCCAAGAATCTGCCAGAGGAACCGAGTTTGAAGCCATGGGAGGTCTTGCACCAGATCATACTACCATTTTGCCATTTACAAGATTAATGGGAGGCCCTATGGATTTTACACCAGGAATTTTTCAAACGGATCTTTCTTACTATGGAACAGGTGGACATCAACGAGTAAATACAACTTTGGTCAAACAATTGGCTTACTATGTTACGATGTATAGTCCCCTGCAAATGGCGGCTGATATTCCGGACAATTACAATCGTTTTCCAGATGCTTTTCAATTCATAAAAGACGTTGCAGTAGATTGGGATAACAGTTATATACTTGAAGCAGAACCAGGTGATTATATTACAATTGCTCGTAAAGCAAAAAGCAAAAATGAATGGTTTGTAGGTGGAATTACAGATGAAAATTCAAGAACAGCTACTGTTTCTTTCGATTTTCTTCCAAAAGATAAAAAATATATTGCTACAATTTATGCCGATGGTAAGGATGCTAATTGGAATGAAAAACCACAAAGCTATACCATTTCTAAAGTTATTGTGACTTCAAAAACAGTTTTAAAACAATATATCGCTCCAGGCGGAGGTGTTGCTATAAGTATTAAAGAAGGAAATAATTCAGAAATTAAGGGATTAAAAAAAATATAGTAAAATTAAATTATGACTATTAATACAAAAAACAAATTTATACTAACTTAAATAACTACTATTATGAAGAAGAAATTGCTCTTTTTTATTATTTGTCTCATGACAATTACTTTTGCAAATGCAAAAAACCCTTCGCTTAATTCAGTTGAAAAACAAAATCTAAGTTTTCAAGTGATAAGTATATTTGGCGATGCAACCCCAGGTGCATGGGTGACAGATACAGATATGACCACTACAGATGGAATAACTTATACTATAAATGGAGTTTATTTGGTGCCTGGTGCGTTGAAATTTAGAGGGGATCATGCTTGGACTTTACCTTACAATTGGGGAGGAACCGCTTTTCCTTCAGGGACTGCAGTAGTTGATGCTAATGGTATAACTATACCCTCAGCTGGTATTTATACTATTACTTTTAATAAAACGACTGCAGCATATAGTTTTACCTTTCAGACTATAAGTCTTTTTGGCGATGCTACACCAGGTGGTTGGGTTACAGATACCGATATGACCACTACCGATGGAACAACTTATACTCTAAACGGAGTTGCTTTAATTCCGGGAGCATTAAAATTTAGAGGAGATCACGCTTGGACTTTACCATATAATTGGGGAGGAACAGCTTTTCCTTCAGGAACAGCGGTAGTTGATGCAAATGGAATAGTTATTCCAACTGCTGGTGTTTATAATATTACATTTAATAAAATAACTGGTGTTTATTCGATTGCAACTCCACCAGCAAATTATCAAGTGATAAGTATATTTGGAGATGCTACTCCGGGTGCGTGGGTAACCGATACCGATATGACCACTACCGATGGAAAGACTTATACTCTTACTGGTGTTACATTGGCACAAGGAGCATTAAAATTCAGAGGGGATCATGCATGGACATTACCTTACAATTGGGGAGGAATAGCTTTCCCTTCTGGTACAGCGGTTGTTGATGCTAATGGTATAACTATACCTACCACAGGAATTTATAATATTACTTTTAATAAAGTTACAGGAGCTTATAGTTTCACCTTTCAAACAATAAGCATATTTGGAGATGCTACTCCGGGAGCATGGGTAACTGATACTGATATGGTAACTACCGACGGTATTGTTTATACGCTTAACTTAGTTGCTTTGGTTCCTGGCGCATTAAAATTTAGAGGAGACCACTCTTGGACTTTACCTTACAATTGGGGAGGAACAGATTTTCCGATTGGAACAGCAGTAGTTGATGGTGGTGGAATAACTGTTCCTAAAGCGGGTTCTTATAATATTGTTTTCAATAAAATAACAGAGGCATATAGTATTCTTATTCCTTCTGCTCCGAGTATGTTATCGTATGCTACCCCTAATGTTTTTGTTTCGGGTGCTACAATTACAAATTTAATTCCGACACTAAATATAGGTCTTGGCAATATTGTTTATTCTGTAAATCCATCATTGCCACTAGGACTTCAATTGGATCCTGTTACAGGAATTATTAGTGGAACACCAACAACTATTAAAACTCAAGCAACTTATACAATAACTGCAACAAATAGCTATGGTTTTAGCTCTAAATCAATCAGTATCGATGTTCAAGGAAAACCAACAGGATTAGCTTATTCAGGAAACTTAAGGTTGCCAATAAATATAACAATAGTTACCGTTACGCCAACAGTCACAGCAAATCCTGCTCCCATTTTTAGCGTAGTTCCAGTATTACCTTCGGGAATGATTTTAAATACAAGTACAGGAGAGATAACAGGTAGACCAATTATAGAAACTGCTGTTATCAATTACACAATAACTGCAACAAATACTCGAGGTTCTCAAAATCAAAGTTTTACTATCGAAGTTTTTAATAATGATCATGATTTTGATGGTGTTTTAGATGTGAATGATAACTGTCCAACGGTGTATAATCCAGACCAATCGGATATTGATCATGATGGCATTGGTGATTCTTGCGACTTAGTTGACATCAATGTGCCTCAAGGTTTTTCTCCAAACGGTGATGGTAAAAATGATACTTGGTTTATAATAAATATGGTAAATCATCCTAATTCTTCGGTAAGAGTTTTAAACAACACAGGTGATGAGGTTTATTTTTCTAATGATTATCAAAATAATTGGAATGGAGAATATAAAAACACAGGTAAAATTGTGGATCAAGGTTCTTATTTCTACCAAATTGATTTAGGCGGTGATGGATCTATTGATCAACAAGGATGGATTTACATAACTAAATAATTTTCAAAAAAAATAAAAATGAAAAAGATATTATATATATTATTAGGCTCACTGCTCTTTATAAGTAGTTCCGTTTTTGCTCAACAAGAAGGTTCATTCACTTTTTACAAATACCACATGAATGTTATCAATCCTGCTTATTCAGGAGTTGATGATCAAACAGTGGTAACAAGCTCATTGCGATCTCAATGGAGTGGTATTGCTGATGCACCAAAAACTCAGGCAGTTTCTTTTGGTATGCCATTAGTCAACAATCTTGGATTTGGTATTTCGGTAGTAAACTCTTCTACTTTTATAGAGAAACAAACAGCGGTTAATGTTGATTTTTCTTATAAAGTAAAAATGAATAAAAATACCGATTTGTATTTGGGTATAAACGCAGGGGGTAATACTTATAATGTAAATTCTTCTGGATTAGAATTGTATTCTATTGATGTAGATCCTGCATTCGGTACTATACATACATTTAATCCAAACTTTGGTGTCGGTGCTTTATTGAAAAGTGATAAGTTTTATTTGTCACTTTCGGTTCCAAGATTATTAAATATTCAAAATGCAAAAAATGATAATGGATATGCTTCCGTGCAAACAAATAGACCTAAACTTTATATAAGTGGAGGTTATGATTTTAATCTAAACTCTGATGGGACCTTAGTGTTAAAACCTTCTATTCTGGCTAGTTGTGTTACGGCCGCTCCTTATTCTATTGATTTTAGCACCATGTTAAAAATCCAAAATAATTTTGAAATTGGCGCTTTGTACCGTACTGATAAAGCGTATGCTGCTATGGCAAATTTTATTCTTTATAATAAATTCATTGTTGGGTATGCTTATGAAGTAAGTTCTGTTCCGGCAATGGCTAGTGCTAAAAATAGTAATGAAATTTTATTACAATATAAGTTTTAGGTTCATGCTAATAATACACCTCATTGAGGTGTATTATTAAATTTATTTCAACACCAAATTAAAGATTACTTTGAAAATTTAAAAGAAATTCCAATGCTAATATTAATCTAAAAACCACAATTATGAACTATTTAAAAACCACAATTATGAAAAAAAAATTACTATTTTTCGTTATTTGTCTTACGACAATGGCATTTACTAATGCAAAAACAATACCTCCAACATCGCTTGAAAAACAAAATCAAAGCTTCTTGCAAATAAGTATTTTTGGAGATGCAACTCCTGGCGGGTGGGTTACAGATACCGACATGGTTACCATTGACGGGGATAATTATACGCTTACTAATGTTAGTCTAATTCCTGGAGCATTAAAATTCCGTGGTAATCATTCTTGGACTTTACCGTACAATTGGGGAGGGACTGCTCTTCCTTCTGGAACTGCAGTAGTGGATGCTAATGGCATAACAATACCAACTATAGGTGTTTATACTATTACTTTCAATTTGACCACCTTTGCTTATAGCATTATAAAACAAAATGTAACCTTTCAAACTATAAGTATAATTGGAGATGCAGCTCCTGGGGGTTGGGTTGATACCGATATGACAACTACAGATGGAAATATTTATACCCTTAGAGCGACATTAGGTACAGGAGCATTAAAATTGCGTGGAGACCATTCATGGACATTACCCTATAATTGGGGAGGAACAGACTTTCCTTCAGGGACAGCAGTGGTTGATGCTAATGGTGTTATTATACCATCTACTGGTATCTATGACATTACTTTTAATAAAACAACGCTTGCTTACAGTATCAAATTTAAAGTTATTAGTATTTTTGGAGATGCAACTCCAGGAGCTTGGACTACTGATACCGATATGGCCACTACAGATGGTAATAATTATATACTTTCTAATGTTTCCTTGGTTCCTGGAGCATTAAAATTTAGAGGAGATCATTCTTGGACTTTACCTTACAATTGGGGAGGAACAGCCCTTCCATCAGGTACTGCTGTTGTTAATGCTAATGGTATGATGATACCAACTGCAGGCAATTATGATGTTAGTTTTAATGTCACTACTGCATTGTATTCTATTTCTAGTACTTTATCAACTCAAGGATTTAATGTATCAAAATTTAGTGTTTATCCAAATCCTGCTAAAAACAGTTGGAACTTTAGTTCCTCAAATGAAAGAATTGAAAGTATTCAAGTTGTAGATGTTTTAGGAAAAACAATCCGTTCTTCATTTTCTAAAAGTAACAATGTTACTGTTGACGCATCGGGTTTAACTAGTGGAATTTATTTTGCCAAAATTACAACCGCAACTGCAATAGATACTGTAAAATTGATTAAAGAGTAGTTTTAATATATTTTGTTTAATCCCTTAGTAAATAGTTGCTAAGGGATTATTATCTTCAGAAGATAATTTACATAGTAAGTTGAGAGCAGACTCTTCAAAACCATAGTTCCCATTAATTGAAAAACTAATTTTAATTTTTATTTGTTTAAATCCATTAATTTTTAAGCGATCATAAAATATTATACTCGCTTAGTTTGCAACATCAAAAACTCCTTTTGTTAGAATTTTTGAACTTGAATTTACTAACGTATTTGGCAAAATTTCAACGAATCTTTCTGATTTTTCTCCCAAAGATACGGGTGCTTTTTTAA
Source organism: Flavobacteriaceae bacterium (assembly GCA_947373225.1). Lineage (GTDB taxonomy): Bacteria > Bacteroidota > Bacteroidia > Flavobacteriales > Flavobacteriaceae > Flavobacterium. The sequence continues at coordinate 18,596 of CANBWX010000027.1, forward strand.
ACGAATAACCCTTTTTATCATTATCTAATAATAGGACGAAGTTTTTGTTATTTTCAGTAATTATAGCTTCAGATGGAACAGATAATCCTTTTTTAGAATCAACAACGATACCTGCTTCCACAAACATTCCTGTAAGCAATTTTTGTTTTATATTATCTGCTAAATGTCCGTGAACATTGATAGTCCTATCTTTTCCTTCGATTGATTTTCCAACTAAATGAACTTCACCTTCAAAAACTTCTTTGCTGGCTTCAGGAACTGTAAATTTAATTTTTTGATTCATTTTTACTTTTAAAATATCCTTTTCAAAAACGGATAATTCCAAATGTAATTCGCTGTTATTTACTATTTCGACAATTACTTCCGAAGGTGAAATCAACATTCCGATAGTTGCATTTACAACAGTTACATCACCAGAAATAGGCGCAAAAACAGTTATACGAGAAGTTAAATTTCCTTTTTCTACATTCGATGGATTGATGTTTAATAAAACTAATTTAGCTCTCAAACTTTGATACATTCCTTTTGCTCTTCGATATTCGCTTTCGGCTTTTAAATAATTTTTTTGTGAAGTGATTTTTTCGTCAAATAATGTTTTTTGTCTATCATATTCCGATTTTAAATAATTGATTTGCTCTGCAACTTCTAAATAATCTTTTTGAACATCAAGATAATCAGTGCTTTCTAGTGTCACAATTGGCTGACCTTTAACTACTTTATCACCAACCAATAATTTTGTTGTTTTTACATAACCACTCATAAAGGAGGTAACTTTTGCTCTGTTTTCTGGCGGAACATCAATTGATCCTGAAGCTTTTATTACAACATCAAAATCTTGTTTTACTGGACTTGCAATTTCCATTGTTCCTGATTGAAATTGTTCTTTTGTAATGTTTATTAATCCGTCATCTTTTAACGTTGTTTCCACTGTTTTGGCATCTTTGCAAGAGAATAACAAAGTAGCAATTGCGATGGTATATATTATTTTTTTCATTATTATTTTTTTAAACCCTTAAGGTGTTATTTTATTTTTTAATAAATTATGTATCTAGTAAACTTCAGTTTTTAATAATTAAGATATTGTATATCTAATTGGGTTTTATTAAATTTAAACACATTGTCTAAATATTCGACTTGAATTGTAGTTGCATTTTCTAAACTTTGAATAAATTGAAAGAAATCAATTTCACCTTGCTTGAAGCTTGTGTTTCCTACTTTTATTATTTCTTTAGATAATTTTTTTCCTAATTGATTGTAATAATTGATTGCTTCTTGATGAATGGCTAATTCATTCTTTTTTTGTTCGATATATTTCTCGATTTTTTGTTCTTCATTTTGCTTTTGTTGTTCCCAAGATTGCATTTCTAATTGCGCAACTTTGGTTTTAGCTTTGTTCCCCGAAAAGAAAATAGGTAATCCAATTCCAATTTGAAACCCATTCAAGGATTGTGATAATCCTTTATTTCGCCCTTGAAAATAATCAACATTAATATCCGGTAACCAAAACTGTTTTTGCAAACCAATATTAGTTTTTAATGTATTGGTAACTTTTTCAAAATAAGCATTATAAAGCGCTTTATCTGTTTCGTTATTTAAACTAATTATGGGTTCAATAGAAGTTGATTTTATGATTAATTTTTCTTCTGATTGTACTAAAGATTGCAAAAATTCATATTGTGCCTTTTTATCATTACTAATTTGGGAAAGCATCGTGCTAATTTTTCGAAATTTAGCTTGAGCAGTAATCTTTTCTAAGTAATTTGTTTCTCCCAATTCGAATTTTCTATCACTTGCTTTTGAAAAATTCTGGTACAAACTATCTAAATAGTGATATAATTTTTCTTGATTTTGCAAGTAAACAATATGATTGTATGCGCTTGAAACTTGATAAGATAATTTGCTTTTTCTTAAATTGAAATTAGCCTGTTCTTTTTCATATTCTGATGAATACACCTTTTTTTGAGCGCCATAAACTGTTGGAAAAGCGAATTTTTGCTGCACTCCAAAAACTTTTAAGGGCTGATTATTTGGTGCCAAATTATTGGAATCGTAATTATAATATACATTGGTTTTATCAAAAGTATACGCCGAATTGATATTAGCTTTCATCTTGTCAACTTGTAATTGAGAAGCTTTTAGACCTTTATTGTTTTCGATAGCTTTCGAAATAAAACCATCTAGTTCCGAAGTTTTTTCTTGAGAAAACGACACCGATGAAAGCATTAAAAACAAAATAATTAGCACGGATTTATCATGAATTTTAAATTTCGGCATTTTGTGTTTTTCCCCTTGAAAAACTTTGTATAATATGGGCAAAACCACCATTGTCAAAATCGTCGCAGTAAATAAACCACCAATAACGACAGTCGCTAACGGGCGTTGAACCTCAGCTCCTGCCGATGAAGAAATTGCCATTGGTAAAAAACCTAGAGCCGCAGCAGCAGCCGTCAATAGTACAGGACGCAATCGATCTGTGGTTCCTTTAAGAATTAATTCATCCATATTTTTCATTCCGTTATTTTTGAGTTCTTTAAAATGTTCAATAAGTACAATCCCGTTGAGTACAGCAATTCCAAAAAGAGCAATAAAACCAACACCTGCGGAGATACTGAAAGGTAAATCTCGTATCCATAAAAACAAGACTCCACCCACTGCCGAAAGCGGAATTGCTGAATATACCATCAAAGCTTCTTTTATTGATCCAAAGGCAAAATACAATAGAATAAAGATCAGAAATAATGCTATTGGAACCGCAATTGCCAATCGCGCTTTGGCACTTTGAAGGTTTTCAAACTGTCCGCCGTAACTCAATGTGTAACCAACAGGTAGTTTAATTTTATTATCTATAACGTTTTGAATATCAAGAACAACACTTTGTAAATCTCGATTTCTAACATTAATTCCCACTACAATTCTTCGGTTTGTATTGTCTCTTGAAATTTTTGCTGGACCTTCTGTGTAAACAATATTTGCCAATTCAGACAATGGAATTTGTTCTCCTGAATTAACCGGCACATATAAATTTCTTAAATCTTCAATATCTCTACGATTTGTTTTATCCAAACGAATCACCATATCAAAACGTTTTTCACCTTCAAAGACAGTTCCTACCGTTTTTCCTGCAAAACCAAGCGCTATCAATTCGTTTAAATCGGCAATATTCAAGCCATAACGAGCAATTTTTGATCGGTCGTAAACTACTGCCATTTGTGGTAAACCTTCTGTTTTTTCGATAATTATATCCGATGCGCCTTCTATATTTTTAATAGCTGCTTTGATTTCTTTGGCTTTTTTAGCCAAAACATTGAGGTCTTCTCCAAAAATTTTCACTGCAACATCCGAGCGAGTTCCCGAAATTAATTCGTTGAAACGCATTTCGATTGGTTGCGTAAACTCAATATCAAGATTTGGAATTTGTTTGGTAATGGCTGTTTTTATTTTATCCGCTAATTCATCTTTGTTTGAAGCAGAAACCCATTCTCCTTTTGGTTTTAGTTTCACAATAACATCCGTTTCCTCCATGCTCATAGGATCTGTAGGAACTTCGGCAGCACCAATTCTGCTTACCACCTGCACTACCTCGGGAAAATTTTTGAGAATAATTTTTTCTATTTTTGTCGTTGTTTCAATGGTTTTGGTCAATGAAGTTCCCGTTTTTAAAACAGGCTGAATTACAAAATCACCTTCATCTAATGTTGGAATAAATTCGCCACCCATTGTCGCAAACAACCCCATTGCCATAAATAATAAACCAATTGCTCCGTACATTACTTTTTTTGTATTGGCTAAAGCCCAAGTAATTACGGGTAAATACCAAGCGTTTAATTTTTGAATTAATTTAGCCGATAATGAATTTGGATTTTCCTCTTTTGGTTTTAAAAACAAAGAAGATACAACTGGAACGTAAGTAAAACAGAAAATCATTGCGCCAACCAAAGCAAAACTAAAAGTCATTGCCATTGGTTTAAACATTTTACCTTCAATACCTGATAACGAAAGAATTGGAATAAAAACGATGAGGATAATTAATTGTCCAAAAATGGCTGAATTCATCATCTTAGAAGCACTTTTATAAGTAATTTGGTCAATTTCTATCTGACGTTCTACTTTTTCTAAATGTCCCAAATGTTTCGATTTATGCGCAATTTGAAAGGCGATAAACTCAACTATTATAACGGCTCCATCGATGATAATTCCAAAATCGATTGCTCCTAAACTTAATAAGTTTGCATCAATGCCAAAAATATTCATAAACGTGATTGCAAAAAGCAAACATAACGGAATAACCGAAGCAACGACCAAGCCTGAACGCCAGTTTCCAAGCAACAAAATAACTACAAAAATCACAATCAAACAGCCCAAAATAAGGTTTTCGGCAACGGTCATTGTTGTTTTCCCAACCAATTCACTTCGCTCTAAAAACGGATTAATGTAAACTCCTTTTGGTAATGTTTTTTGAATTTGGGTAACCCTATTTTTAACATCTTCGATTACTTGTTTTGAATTGGCACCTTTAAGCATCATCACTTGTCCCAAGACTTTTTCGCCTTCGCCATTTCCTGTAATTGCTCCAAAACGATTTGCGCTACCAAAGCGAACTTGCGCTACATCTTTAATATAAATTGGAATGCCATTAGTGTTAGCCACCACAATATTTTCGATATCATCAAGAGATTTTACTTTTCCTTCTCCACGAATAAAATAACTTTGATTTACTTTTTCGATATAAGCACCGCCAGCAATACTATTATTTTTTTCTAATGCCGTAAAAACATCTCTTGTGGCAATATTCATCGATTTCAATTTGGCAGAATTGATGGCAACTTCATATTGTTTTAAGTACCCACCCCAAGTGTTAATTTCTACAACACCTTTTATTCCAGATAATTGACGTTTAATTACCCAATCCTGAATTGTTCTTAAGTCGGTAACTGAATAATGATTTTTATATTCAGGTTTTACTTCAATAGTATATTGATAAATTTCGCCCAAACCAGTCGTAATTGGTCCCATTTCTGGTGTCCCAAAACCTTCTGGAATTTTGGCAGAAGCCGATTTTATTTTTTCGGCTATTAATTGACGAGGCAAATAAGTGCCTATTGCATCTTCGAAAACTATGGTAACAACCGAAAGACCAAATTTTGAAATAGAACGAATTTCTTTTACGCTTGGCAAATTTGCCATTTCTACTTCAACAGGATAGGTGATAAATTGTTCAATATCCTGAGTAGAAAGATTGCGAGAAGTAGTTATTACTTGTACTTGATTATTAGTAACATCAGGAACAGCACCAATAGATATCTGAGTTATCGAATATATTCCGTAACCAAAAATCCCTAAGGTAAAGAGCAAAACAATGAGTTTGTTTTTGAGACTAAAAGCGATTATTTTTTCGAGCATACTATTACTATTTTTTTGGCAAAAGTAAAGTAGCAGCTAAAAAAAAAGCTTAAGAACCGCTTAAGGTTTACTTAGCAGAACCTTAAATTTACTGTGGTTCCAATAGTTTCCTTACTCGTGATTGTGATATCAATATTAAGTAATGTGCATAATCTTTTTACAATAGACAAGCCTAATCCTGTGCCTTTAATTTCAGTATGTTCAATGGATTTTGAACGGTAAAATTGATCAAATATTTTTTGTAAATCTTCGTCTGGAATTCCTATTCCATGATCCAAAATTATGCATTCTATAATACCGTTTACTTTGGAGATTGTAATAGAAATAGTACTGTTTTCATTAGAATATTTTAACGCATTCGAAATTAAATTATTGATAATTATAGATAATAAATATCCATCAGTTTCAATATAATATTCATTTGCAAATTGAGTGGTTATTTGAATATTCTTCGATTTTACAATACTTGAATATCTAGAAATTGAATCTAAAATTATGGCATTCAAATGCGTTTTTTCAATTTTTATACTTTTCTTTTGATTTTCAAATCGAGCTAATAATAACAATTGATCTAGCAAATGATTTAAATGGTCTATTTCGCTAACGCAAAAATTTATTTTTTGGTGATATTCTTCTTCATTTCTAGGTTTTCGAATTAAAACTTCTAATGTTCCTTTGATAACTGTTAACGGAGTTCGCAATTCGTGTGAAGCATCGGATGTAAATTGTTTTTCTCTTTCGATTGTACTTTCTATTCTGTCCAATAAATTATTTATGGTTGTAGAAAGTGTGTATAGTTCATCCCTATTTTGAGGTAATAAAATTCTTGATTTTAAATTGTCCTTTGTAATAATATTTGATGTTTTTATAATAGAACTTATAGGTTTTATACTTCGTCCCGCTATTAATCTTGCAATAACAAAAAGAAGTAATAAAATTAATGGATAGGAAAAAATTAAAATCTGCAATAAATTATAAAGCACCATTTTTGCATCTTCTATAGACATTGCCACCAACAAATATCCTTTTTTTACAGCATTCTTATAAATTGGAATCTGTATTTGTCGAATTGATTTGTGGACTAATTTAGTGTCAAAAAATTCGTCATCAGGAATTCTAGGATTAAAAATTAAAGTCTGTATTTTTAAATTTGGAGATTTTTCGGCAAGAATTCCGCTTTTATCAAAAAATTGAACAAAAACGGGATTTACTGCAACTGTATTATGCTCTCGTTCTTGCCATTCGTTATTATGAATAAGACCAATATGATTATTTTTGATTTCAATTTCGGTCAAATGCTTCTCGACTTCTATATTAATATCTTTATTGATATGGCTATAAACACTTAATTTTACACTATAATAGATAGAGAAAAACACTACGAAAATTAATAATCCTGTAGTGATAATATAATTAAACGCTATTCTGTTTTTGAAAGATAAATGAAACATAGTAATTATTCGTTAGCGATGTAGCCTATTCCCCGAATAGTTTTTATATAATCTTCCTCTATTTTGAGGTTTAGTTTTTTCCTGATTGCATTCATAAAAACATCAATAACTCCTGTGTCATAGTCAAAATGAATGTTCCAAACATCTTCAATTATTTGAGTTCTTGAACAAACATTCCCTTTATTTCGAACCAAATAACAAAGCAATTCGAATTCGCGTTGTGTGAGACTAACTTCTTTTCCTTCAACAAAAATAAGATGCTTTGCTAGATTAATTTCAATCGTTCCAAGAGTAAGAATCTCAGGCTCCGTTTGGTTTCTAAAATGAATTTTGATACGTTCTAATAATTCATCAAAACTAAAGGGCTTTTTGATATAATCATTCGCGCCAGCTTTCAATCCTTCAATCGTTTCTTGCACAGTATCTTTTGCAGTTAGAAAAATAATAGGCGTTGTTGAGTTTATTAGGCGAAATGCTTTGCAAAAATCTATTCCTGACATTTTTGGCAACATCCAATCTAATAAAATTAAATCGAAATTTTGTTTTTGGGTTAATTCAAAACCCATCAAACCATCCGAAGCACTAGTAATTTGATAGCCTTCTTCCTCTAAACCTTGTCGGAGAAATTGAACAATTCCTACTTCGTCTTCTACAATTAATATGTGCATTTAGTCTGTGGTGAAATGAAACATTTTTTTGTTTTGAATCAAAGATAGTCAAAAAACAGCAAATCAATTCTTAAGAATAGTTTAAGATAAACCCATTGGGTGTAATTAAATTATTCTTGTTTTGATGTTATTTATTGGTCTCTCAAAAATAAATTTATTGATGAATTGTATCAAAGTTAAAGCTTTTATTTTTGCTAAATTCTTGTTTTAAAGCCTTGAAAAGATTTCGCATAATTTCGTCTAATCATAAATTGGTCACACAATTGTGAAAATAATGTTTCTATTCTTTTTCTTGATTTTCTAAAGATATAAGGTTGCGGTTTATAATCTTTATGATTCTTCCTTTTTAGTGTTTCTAATTTAACGTTTACTGTTTGAAATAAATCCAATTGAATAGTCTTTGATAAATTTCTTTAAATCCCCTAAAAAATAGTTCGAAAATTGTCCAGCCGTGGTCATAAAATAAAAACGGTAAACATCTTTATAGCAAGAGTTTACCGTTTTTTTATATTCTAATTTAGCCTACATATTATATTCCCCACATTCTTTTGATTTTAAAAAATCTAATGTATTTGAATTCCGTTTTCTTCAAGGATTTCAGAAAGATAAACACTTTGATTTGGATCATATTTCTCAATTCCACTTTCATACCATTTTGCAATTACATTAAGCTGAAAAAAAGTATATCCCTCATTATCAACACTCAATCCAAGCATTCCTGCCAGAAGAAAATCTTCCAAAACTTTAACCGTAACAATACGTTGAGGAATTCCTTCCAGAATATGACCATTCATTCTCTCATATTCAGTTCTTGCTGAATTAAATCCAGAATTGAAAGCTTCACTTTTTTCTTTACAATTAACTTTAAAAAAAGGATTCGAACCATTTGAATATCCTTCTAAATAATCTTGTCTGTAAGTTGGGTCAAATATGTTTTTCGTATTCATAAAATGAAGTTGTATTAAAATTTCATTTCAAACATATTAACAATATTTAACTTAAAATATAAAAATCGTTGAAAGGAAAAAATACTCTTTAAATTACAAGGGTCGTGTCGTTTATCGACAAAAAATCAGCTATAGGACTTTGTCTGCATAATACCTGGCTTCAATTCTTTTGATATCCTTAATCGAATTCTTGGCCCAAGCCAATCTCTTTATTAAAATTTCTTCTTCAGATAAATGCCAATCAATTGTAGAATTGCGCAATCTATTAGTCAGATTTTGAATAATTATTGCCGCCGAAACAGAAATATTCAAACTTTCGGTAAAACCAACCATCGGTATTTTTAGAAAACCATCTGCTTTTTGCAAAATTTCATCCGATAGTCCATCTCTTTCAGTTCCAAAAAACAATGCGCTAGGTTTCGAAATATCAAAATCATCCAGCAAGCAATCATTCTCGTGTGGTGTTGTAGCAATAATTTGGTATCCTTTATTTTTCAATGTTTCAATACAATTCGAAACACTATCAAAGGCATTAATATCAACCCATTTCTGCGCACCCATCGCAATTTCCTTATCGATGCTTTTGCCATAACGCTGCTCGATAACATTCAATTCCTGAATCCCAAAAACCTCACAACTGCGCATCACCGCACTAGCATTGTGCATCTGAAAAATATCTTCAACAGCAATCGTAAAATGATTAGTTCTGTTTTCTAACACTTTCAAAAACTTATTTTTTCGATTTTCGGTAAGAATGTTTTCGAGAAAATCTAAATAATCTAAATCAATCATTTTTAAAAAATTATTTGCCAAAAATACTAAATAAAGAGTCGTAAAAATATCTATTTTTGTCATTTCGACGAAGGAGACCTGATCAAAGCGAACGCATGAAATAAACGGCATTAGTTGCTCTCGTTATGCGATTCCTCCTTCGTCAGAATGACAAAAGCTGTAAATAATAAAATTAAGCCAAATTATTAAATCCGCGTTTAAAAATCCGTCACATCCGCGTCCAATTATAAAAACATGAAAAAGAAACTCGTCATTTTAACAGGTGCAGGAATTAGTGCCGAAAGCGGTATCAAAACCTTTCGCGATGCTGGAGGACTTTGGGAAGGACAAAGCGTTATGGACGTGGCAACACCTGAAGGCTGGCATAAAAACCCGAAATTAGTTCTTGATTTTTATAACCAAAGACGCAAACAATTACATGAAGTTCAACCTAATTTGGGACATAAAACCTTAGTCGAATTAGAAAATGATTTCGAGGTTTTCATCATCACTCAAAACGTAGATAATTTGCACGAAAAGGCTGGAAGTTCGAATGTTTTGCATCTTCATGGCGAATTATTAAAAGTTCGAAGTACAAAAAATGACAATTACATTCTGGATTGGGCAGGCGATTTGAATTTTGGAGATTTAGATAACAACCGAAACCAATTGCGTCCGCATATTGTATGGTTTGGCGAGGAAGTTCCTGCTTTGGAAGAAGCTTTGGAAATTACTCAAAAAGCCGATGTTTTTGTAGTTATTGGAACATCTTTGCAAGTATATCCAGCAGCAGGATTGATAGAATTTGTAAATCCTGAAATCCCAATTTTTTATATTGATCCAAAACCTGCCTTAATTCCAAATTTAAAAAATCATGTAGAAATTATTCCAATGAATGCTACTCAAGGAGTTTTATTTTTACAACAAATGTTATCCGATTTAATTTAAAAAATTAGACTTTGAACACTAAATACTGAACTCTATTCCTTATTTTTGCGCTTCAAAAACAATACAATAACAATATAATGACTACATTAAACGAATTAAACGCCGTATCACCTATCGACGGTAGATACAGAAGCAAAACCAGTTCACTTTCAAAATTTTTCTCCGAAGAAGCTTTAATCAAATACCGCGTATTGGTAGAAATTGAATATTTTATTGCGCTTTGCGAAATTCCTTTACCTCAACTAAAAGACGTAAACCCAACTTTATTCGAAAGTTTACGTGATATTTATAGAAACTTCTCTACCGAAGATGCACTTTGGATAAAAGAAACCGAAAAAGTGACCAACCACGATGTAAAAGCGGTGGAATATTTCATTAAAGAGGCTTTCGAAAAACTAGGTTTATCTCAGTATAAAGAGTTTATCCATTTTGGTTTAACTTCTCAAGACATCAATAATACTGCGATTCCACTTTCGACAAAAGAGGCTTTCGAAAAAGTATATATGCCATCGTTAATCACTTTGACATCAAAATTAAAGGAGTTAAGTGTAGAATGGGCAAATATTCCTATGCTTGCAAGAACACACGGACAACCAGCTTCGCCAACACGCTTAGGAAAAGAAATTGGAGTTTTTGTAGAACGCTTAGAAGAGCAAATGCGTTTGTTGTTCAATATTCCGTTTGCAGCAAAATTTGGTGGTGCAACAGGAAATTATAACGCACATCATGTGGCGTATCCTCAAATTGATTGGAGAAAATTTGGTGGAACTTTCGTAGAAGATAACCTTGGTTTACATCACTCCTTCCCGACTACACAAATCGAACATTATGATCATTTCGCAGCATTTTTCGATGCGTTAAAAAGAATAAACACCATCATAATCGATTTAGACAGAGATATTTGGACGTACGTTTCAATGGAATATTTCAAACAAAAAATCAAAGCGGGAGAAATTGGTTCATCAGCAATGCCACACAAAGTAAACCCGATAGATTTTGAAAATTCAGAAGGAAATTTAGGAATGGCAAATGCTATTTTCGAACATCTTTCGGCTAAATTACCATTATCAAGATTGCAACGTGATTTGACAGACAGTACAGTTTTAAGAAACATTGGAGTTCCTATGGGACATACTTTAATAGCTTTTGAAGCTACATTGAAAGGCTTGAACAAATTGCTTTTGAACGAACCAAAATTTCATGAAGATTTAGAGAAAAACTGGGCAGTTGTTGCTGAAGCCATTCAAACCATTTTGCGTCGTGAAGCGTATCCAAATCCATACGAAGCCTTGAAAGGATTGACGAGAACCAATGAAGCGATTGACAAAAAAGCAATTCATAATTTTATTGCAACGCTTGAAGTTTCGGCTGAAATTAAAGCCGAATTAATGCAAATTACACCAAGTAATTTCTTGGGAATTTAATAAAAAAAGGCTCAAAAGGCGTAAAGTAATTATGAAGAATTGCATTCTGACAACTGTATTGCTTTGCTCTTTGTTTCTTCTGTTTTCATGCGAGATAAAAAAAGATAAACAACAAATCAAACCCTACAAAGCGGGTGTAATCTTGACTTTTGACGATGCCTATATCAATGAGTGGTATGACGCTGATCAAGTATTAAAAAAATATTCGTGGAAAGCTACCTTTTGTGTTTGTAAAATAAATACTTTGTCGGACTTAGAAATAAAAAAAATCCTTGAGTTACAAAAAGAAGGACACGAAATTGCGGGTCATGGTTTTCATCATTATAATGCTTCCAAGTTTGCAACAAAATATGGAATTGATGAATATTTAAAGCAGGAAATAAATCCTATGCTTGATACCATGAAAAAATTATCGATAAATATTACCTCTTTTGCTTATCCTTATGGAGGGAAAAGCGCCGCTCTTGACGCTGCTTTATTGACTAAATTTAAAATCGTGAGAGGAAGGGCATTTGGAGATGAAATACCATCTGAGCAAAGTTGTTATTTCAACAATTCAAGAATCGTTTATGGTTTTGACATTGACAATAGCCATGCCAATTTTAGTGTTCCTTATCTTATAAAATTACTAGATTATGCAAAAGCAAATAATAAAATTTTGATTTTGTGCAGTCATAAAACGGTCAAAGATGTTACTTTAAATTACCAGACAAAAGTAGAAACGCTAGAATTAATTTGCGCGTATATGAAACGTAATGACTTAAAATACTACACTTTATCCGATTTAAACAAGCTGCAATAGATTTTTTTCCAAATAAAAAAGGCGCAAGAATTAAATCTTGCGCCTTTTACTTTTTATGTTTTCCGATACTATTCGCCCCAGAGGAAAAATTTATCTAGAATAATTTGGAGCTTCTTTAGTAATTGTCACATTATGTGGATGACTTTCAGTAATTCCGCTAGAGGTAATACGAACAAAACGACCTGTTTCTTGCAATGTAGGAACATCTTTAGAACCACAATACCCCATTCCGGCGCGAAGACCACCAATGAATTGTTGCATACTTTCTTCCAATTGTCCTTTGTAAGGTACACGCCCCACAATTCCTTCGGGAACTAGTTTCTTAACATCGTCTTCCACATCTTGGAAATAACGATCTTTCGACCCGCCTTCCATGGCTTCTACAGAACCCATTCCACGATATGATTTGAATTTTCTTCCTTCAAAAATAATAGTTTCTCCTGGAGATTCTTTCGTCCCTGCAAGAAGTGAACCTAACATTACGCAATCGGCACCAGCTGCAATTGCTTTAGGAATATCTCCTGTGTAACGAATTCCACCATCAGCAATAACGGGAACCCCTGTTCCTCTCAATGCTGCAGCAACTTCTAAAACTGCTGAAAATTGAGGAAAACCAACACCAGCAATAATACGGGTGGTACAAATTGAACCTGGACCAATTCCTACTTTTACGCCATCGGCACCATTTTCTACTAGAAATAAAGCAGCTTCCGGAGTCGCAATATTTCCAACAATAACATCTATTTGAGGAAATTTAGTTTTTACTTCTTTCAAAACATTAACAACGCCTTGAGTATGTCCGTGAGCCGTATCAATGATAATAGCATCTACACCAGCTTGCACCAATGCGCTGGCTCTTT
>CANBWX010000028.1 GCA_947373225.1 Flavobacteriaceae bacterium
AAGCTGACTACTTGCAGCTGGTGACGGGAAATTCCTTGGATGTGTTGCATCACTAAATATACAAAAACTTTATTTTTCTTACAAGTATTTTTGTATATTTGGTCGTAGGATTGTGAAAGTTTTTTCACAGTCTGACGTTATGGGTAACTTGTGCCGAAATGACGCAGAAAAACTAACCTAAATGGAAATAATAGTAACTACAATAAACACTTTATTACTTCTTGGACTTATTTTCAGTCCTATCATCATATTAAGATTTGTGAATAAGTCAAATATCCAATTTAACTTTATTTCATATTTTACAATTGGATTAGTTGTGACAGCAATAATTTCATTGATTTTTGCTTGGTGGTCTGATACTTCTAGCATAATATTACTCAAACATTATGACGGATATGTCTTTAATCCAGATAGCAATAGTTTTCAAGTGAGCTATGAAAAAGTTTTATCTGAAAACATTGACAGAGTAAAAAGTCTTGAAATGAAAATTATGGGAATTGGTTGGACTTTAAAAGCTATTTTTATGTTTGTATGTTTTTCACCTATATTACTTGCAGTATATTTTTTGAATAATTTATTGGATAAAATTAGAAAGAAAAAGAACTCAAAAATTCTGAAAGAACAAATATAAATATTGCAATTGCCCGCAGAAAGTTGAAAAGCTTAATTTATAAAACAGAAACGTGAAAGTTGGAATTTGCCAACAGAAACTTGAAAAATTTGCAGTTTAATTGTAATTTCGGTTAAAACAAGCTACCCATAACAGCCACTACAACGGATTTGGGCAATTGGCTTAATGAAAATGTGGGTTTGTATTTGGGATGATTTGGCAAATCCGAATAATGGGCTTAATTTAGTCCCAAACCCACTGTAGTCCAAGAACGTTTCCAAAATACCCAAACCTTTGTCTATTTATATTAAACAGTCATTTTCTATAGTCTAAATCTTATTTTTTTTGGATTTTTTGCCAATTATAATTTGGAGTGTAAAACTAAAATTGATTTAGAATTCTTCCTTAAACTAACTTATATTTTCAAAGTTAAAACCAATTCGTTTTATGTTGAAAATATTTAATTAGGAATAACTATTAATTTCATTAAATTTGGTGAAAATTTAAATTAATTTGTATAAAATCAGCTGATTTTTCTTATTATTTGAAATAATAATGGATAAAATTATAATAAATACAATATGAAATACAATTCAAGGATTATAAAAATATGCAAACCTATGTATAAAATGGGGATAAAATTTTTGACAATTGGGATGATTTTATTAGCAATTGGTCTAGCAATTGCCTTGTGTATTAATATATGGGTAACCTTTTTTATTGGGGTTTTCTTTGTTATAGTAAGTGTTATAATGTGTAATATACCTAATGTTTATCTAGTGTCTCTTATAAAAGCTGCTTCTAATTCGATGACATCAAAACAAGCGTCTAAAATTGTGCAAACCCATTTGCAACAAAGCGAAGGGGTTAATACACTTCTTTTTGTTCAAGATTTTATACGTAACGATATTCAACAAAAAGCGGAATAACTGATTTTAAGTTTAAATAAGAATTTACTTTTTTTGTCGTTCATTGTTTAAATTATTTGGATGACTTTCAATAAAACCACAACCTCCAAATAATGGACACTATAGAATATTTTACCCTGCTTTTTGGAGGACAATTCATGATTTTGAATGTATTTTTGCTAATCCTTACTTTCTTTTTTATTAGCTCCGTACTAAAAAATAATTATATTCGAATAGTATTTTCAGTATTGGCGGCGATAATCATCGATTTACAAATTACGTCACTCTATTATACTCAGACTTTTATAAATTATCAATTTTATATTCATTCAAACACTAGGGATATTCTGGGAATGATAAATCTGTATTATTCCGAAATAGGATTGTTATTTATTTTTCTGATTTTGTTTATTTCTCTTTTTTATTTCTCGAATAAATTGGCCCAAGCAACAACAGCCTATTTGTGTCGTTTTTCCTTTTTCAATAAAAATAAATACAAAAATATAACTCTAAAATCTACCAAAATACTGATTGTTGGAAGTTGTATAATGGTTATGAATTTTGACAAAGGGGTGATAAATGAAGCTTTAGACTTTTACTATATTTTGCAAAGTAGTACTAATAGTAATAGAAAAGGTTTTGATAGTGCTTTAGACCAATTGAAAATGGAAGATTATATTTCCTCCGAAAATATAGAAGCTACGAAAGGGAAAAATATAATTATTATTTCCTTAGAATCTTTCGAAAAAGGATATTTGAGTGAAAAATTCGCTGATCTTACTCCAAATTTAAGGTCATTAAAAGAAAAATGGACTTATAATACAATAAAACCAAACGAAGGAAGCTCCTGGACAAGCGGTTCTCTTTATACCTGTTTAACAGGTTTTCCTGCTTTTTTTGGAGTTGATGGAAATGCAATATTTCAAACGGCTCATCATTCGGAAATTTCCAGCATTGGTAATGTTTTCGAAAAAGCAGGTTATAAAACGACATTTTTAATAGAAAATGCAAGGTTTTCAGGAACGCAAGAAATGCTTCATACTTTCAAAATAGATAATATTATCGATAAAGAATTGTTGGGAGGAAAAGCGCGTGATAAAGATTTATTTGATAGAGCAAAATTAGAAATTCAGTCGAATGTATCTAACAAAAATCCGTTTGTTATCTTTATTTCGACTGTTGATACTCATTTTCCTGACGGTATTCTAGACGAAAGAATGAAGGCTTTTGTTTCGCCTAAAAAATCGGATCTTGAATTTATGGTTTCGGCTGTAGATTATTTAGTTGGTGATTTTGTTCATTTTCTAGACAAACAAAATCTTCTTTCGAATACAGTTGTTTACATCTTTCCAGATCATTTAAAAATGGGTGATCCCTCGTTGTTTGACGGAACGGGAGAAAGAGGTTTGTATTTAATATCGAATGCTCCTGAGAAAGATATTTCGGTAAAAGACAGGGATAATTTATATCAAATTGATTTGGCCAAAATGATTTTAAAAGGAGCTTTAATACAAAATAACGAAAAGTTCATGACGGATTATCTTCCAAAGAAAAAAGACTTGTTTATTCAAAAAAATGTCAATTTGCTGACTTCTGTAAATTCATCGGGTCTTATGCGATTTTATTCGAATAAAATAAGAGATACTAAGGACGATGAAGATTAAACAGGGTAATTGATGCTGCTTATTTTCAAAGTCTTGGGTTCTAAATTTTAATTTCTATAAACCATACCTTATGGTCTTATATATTTCCTTATTTTTGCCGAAATATTTTATAAAAGCGTGGGAAGTAAAAACAAGTTAAAGAGATTCAAGGAAAACGAAACATTCGATAATGTTTTTCAACCAACAAGGGAAGAAGTAGTAGGGGATTTGTTTCTGCTAAGAGGCAAATGGAATACTGATTTTTTCAAAAATGATAATCCATTAGTGCTCGAATTGGGCTGTGGCAAAGGCGAATATTCTGTTGGTCTAGCCGAAAGGTATCCAAACAAGAATTTCGTTGGAATCGATATAAAAGGAGCTCGTTTTTGGCGTGGTGCAAAAACTGCCGTTGAAACAGGTTTGCATAATGTGGCTTTTATTCGCACCCAAATCGAATTGATAAACCATATTTTTGCCGAAAATGAAGTCGATGAGATTTGGATTACTTTTCCAGATCCACAAATAAAATACAAACGTACCAAACACAGAATGACCAACTCGGATTTTTTGCAATTGTATAAAAAAATACTCAAGAAGGACGGAGTTGTAAACCTGAAAACAGATAGTGAATTCATGCACGGATACACACTTGGATTGTTGCACGGTGAAGGTCACGAGGTTTTATATGCCAATCACAATGTATATGTAAACGAAGGAAGTCCTGAGGAAGTAACTGCTTTTCAGACGTTTTACGAAAAACAATATTTGGAAATTAACAAAGCAATTACGTATATTAGATTTAAAATTAAGGAATAGTATTTTTTTGCTACAGCATTTTGAACCATTTTTGAACGATTGAATATTGCGAATGAATTTTATAACTCCATTATTTTTAGGTTTCATTACGGCTTTCGTTGGAATTATTCCTCCTGGATTAATCAATATGACGGCTGCAAAAGTGAACCTGAAGGAAGGCAAAAACAATGCGTTATGGTTTGTTTTGGGAGCAGTTCTTGTTATTTTCTTTCAGGTTTTCATAGCTATATTTTTTGCTAGAGTTATAGACCGACGCCCTGATTTAGTTACTTTACTGCGTGAAGTTGGTTTTGGTATATTTGCAACATTAACAATCTATTTTTTTTGGTTAGCCAAAAAGCCAAAAGACAAAACGAGAAAAATTAATAAAAACAGTAAAACCAATCGATTTTTTCTTGGAATCTTTCTTTCGGCACTTAACTTTTTCCCTATTCCTTATTACGTTTTTGTGAGCGTAACTTTATCTGCTTTCAAGTTATTTACTTTCGAAATGGCCTCTATATTTGTTTTTGTTACTGGAGCTATTTTTGGATCATTTTCAGTTTTTTATTTTTATATCGCATTCTTCAATAAGATTGAAAATAAAACGGATTATATTCTGAGAAATATGAATGCAATTATTGGTAGTATAACTGGTCTGATTTCGACAATTACTTTGTGGAATATTATAAAATATTATTGGCAATAATGATGACCGAGCAAACAGACAATTTTTTTAGCAAGGTTTATGCCATTGCAAAGCAGATTCCATACGGTAAAGTTACTTCGTATGGTGCTATTGCTAGGGCTCTAGGCACAGCTCGTTCTGCTAGAATGGTAGGTTGGGCAATGAATGCTTGTCATAATATGGATGAGGTTCCAGCACATCGGGTCGTAAATAGAAAAGGATTACTCACCGGTAAACACCATTTTGACGGTACAAATTTGATGCAACAATTGCTCGAAAGTGAAGGGATCAAAGTGATAGATAACCAGATTATTGATTTCGAAAAACATTTTTGGGAACCGGAAATTCAACTATAATTTTCAATAAAAATCTTTTACTTTTTCCTGATATTTCATTCAATAAATCGAGTCTAAAATCTTTATAATAAGAACTTTTCACACTATCTTTGCAATCGATATTCCTCAAATAGAATCAGTTTAAATAAACATAATAAGTCAATTGGAAATTCTCCATTGAAAACGATAAACAGAATATGAAATTAGATAGAAAAGAAATTCTTAAAGCATTGGAAACTATTACCATTGCTGGCGAAGGTAAAAACATGGTCGAAAGCGGAGCAATTGCAAACGTACTCACATTTGGCGATGAGGTTGTTGTCGATTTAGTTTTGCACGTTCCTGCAATGCACATCAGAAAACGCGCCGAAGATGATATTAAAAAAACCATTCTTGAATTGGTTTCGCCAGAAGCAAAAATTAAAATCAATGTTAAAGTTGAAACTCCAGAAACTCCAGAAATAAAAGGAAAATCAATTCCTGGAATAAAAAATATTATCGCCGTAGCATCTGGAAAAGGAGGCGTGGGAAAATCTACTGTTACAGCAAATTTAGCAGTAACGCTTGCCAAAATGGGATTTTCGGTAGGTGTCCTTGATGCCGATATTTATGGGCCGTCTATGCCAATGATGTTTGATTGTGAAAGCGCAAAACCAATTTCGGTTATCGTTGACAATAAATCAAAAATGAAACCCATCGAAAACTACGATGTCAAAATACTTTCAATTGGATTCTTTACTTCTCCAAGTCAAGCTGTTATTTGGCGTGGGCCAATGGCTGGAAAAGCATTGAACCAAATGATTTTTGATGCTGAATGGGGAGAATTAGACTTTTTATTGGTCGATTTGCCTCCAGGAACTGGCGATATTCATCTTTCTATCATGCAATCATTGCCAATTACTGGCGCAGTTATTGTTAGTACACCACAAGCAGTTGCACTTTCAGATACTAGAAAAGGAGTTTCGATGTTTGTTTCTGAAGCAATAAATATTCCTGTTCTTGGAATTATTGAAAACATGGCGTATTTCACTCCAGAAGAATTACCGAATAATAAATATTATATCTTTGGAAAAGAAGGGGCAAAAAACCTTGCTGAAGATTTAAAAGTACCATTTTTAGGCGAAGTTCCAATTGTGCAGTCTATTCGTGAAGCAGGTGATTTTGGTCGTCCAGCAGCATTACAAACGGGTTCTGTAATCGAAACTATTTTCGAAGAAATCACCCGCAACGTTGTTCGCGAAGTAGTGGATAGAAATAAAAATTTGCCAGCAACCGAAGCTATTAAAATAACAAATATGGCGGGTTGTGCAGCAGTAAAAAAATAGATTACTTAGACAAAATAGATAGTTAGACTTAAAAAAACTAACTATCTAAAAGCTAACTATCTAAAAATCTAAATTATGACAACAGAAGAATTAACAAATGATGTATTAAAAGCCCTAGATGAAATTCGACCTTTTTTAAATCATGACGGAGGTGATATTTCGCTAGTTTCAATTGAAGATGGCAAACATGTTACGGTTCGTCTCGAAGGAGCTTGTACTAATTGTAGCGTAAACCAAATGACTCTAAAAGCCGGAGTTGAAACTACGGTCAAAAAGTTTGCTCCTCAAATAGAAACTGTTGTCAACGTAGAATAATTTTGTTTAGAGATTTTTTCTGTTTTTCTTTTAAAAATCTTTCCTACTGTAAAATATAACTATTGAATAAATCTTCCGATTTTTGATCGGGAGAATTTTTATTTTAAATTCTCACCCAAACAATTTTTTTAACTAAAAAAACCTTATTTCAAAATGGATATATCTATAAAAATTACGGACCGAAAAGGTAAAACACACGAAGTTCAAGTTCCTACAGATATGGCCTTAAATTTGATGCAAGTTATTCGTGCTTACGAACTGGAACCAGCAGGAACTGTTGGTATTTGCGGCGGAATGGCCATGTGTCCTACCTGTCAATGTTATGTTTTGAATAATGTTACATTGCCTGAGAAGAAAGAACTCGAGAAAGCTACACTATCTAGATTGCAATATGTAAAAACAAATAGTCGCTTGAGTTGTCAAGTTGTTGTAACAAAAGAAATGGAAGGTTTAGAATTAGAGTTAGCTCCTATGTTGTAATTGTTAGGTTCCTATTGAAAATGATGAATTAGAAACTTTTGTTAAATATTCTAAACAACTGCTTATAGTTTATAAATTTGTAACGAATTCACTATAAAATTAATTGAATATGGAAGAAGTAGAAGTGCCTACCGAACATTTACACGAAGCAATCAACGAGAAAGCAAAAGAAGAAAAAGGGAGATGGGTAACTTTGGTTGCTTTGTCTACTGCATTTATTGCTGTTTTGGCTGCTATAGCAGGATTATTGGGCGGACATGAAGCCAATGAATCTATGTTAGATCAAATAAAGTCATCTGACCAATGGGCTTTTTATCAATCTAAAGGAGTTAAATCAGAAATTACTTCTTCTACATTACAAATATTAGCTGCGATTCCTAATAAAACAGAATCAGCAAAATTAGAATCAAAATTGGCTCGTTACGAGAAAGAAAAAGAAGAAATTAAAACCAAGGCTGAGAATTTTGAAAAAAGTTCCGAAGAGCATTTAAACAAACATTTGCCTTTGTCTAAAGCGGTGACTATTTTTCAAATTGCCATTGCATTATCTGCAATTTCAATAATTACCCAAAAGAAATTTTTATGGTATATAGCTTTAATTCTTATGCTTGGAGGTTCTTATTTTTTGAGTTTAGGAGTGCTTTAAAAATAAATAATTAACAATAAACAAAAGGCTTTTCAGAAATGAAAAGCCTTTTGTTTATTGTTAAAATGTATTAAGCCATTTCCATTTTTGTTGTGATTTGCTCTTCTATTGCATCCCAAAGTCCAATTCTTTTTTCTAATGCTAATGCCGAAATTGCTTTTACTTCATCCCATTTTTTGGCATCGGTTCCGCAAAGTTCAGTAATCATTTTCATCGCCATCGGGCCGTGCTCGTCAGCATCTAATTCGATATGTCTTTCGAAATAGTAAATCAGTTTCCTTAAATCGGTTTCAGGAAAATTAGCCTGAAAGTTTCTTAATATTTCGGTGAACATTGACGGAATCAAATCTTCTCTTCCAAAGGTGAAAGCGGCAGCAATTTCATGTGTTTTTCCTTCGTCAATAACTCTAAAAGTAAAATCTAAAAAGGCTTTAATTTTTGGATGTAAATTGCTTGTTTTTATGGCAACAAATATATTGTGAAGCGAATTTACGTCTACTAGAAAGCCCTCAATTTCATTTGTGTTGGCACCACAAGCTTTCATCGCTTCAAGGTACATTTCGTAATGACTTTGGCGACGACCATCAAGTGTTAAATCCGTTTCTTCGGCAAGAACAATTTCATTGATTAAATACCTTGTTTCAGGATTTTTTGTTGGGAACCAAGGAGCGGTTGTACAAGTAAGTTTGGACTGCAAAGCTTTTAACAAGGACATAAAATCCCAAACAGCATAAACATGACTCTCAAGAAAACAGTGTAAATCTTCAATAGTTTTTACTTTTTCATACAAAGAATGCTGTAGTAATGTATCTTTTTGAAGTTGAATACTTTTGTTTATT
Organism: Flavobacteriaceae bacterium; assembly: GCA_947373225.1. GTDB lineage: Bacteria > Bacteroidota > Bacteroidia > Flavobacteriales > Flavobacteriaceae > Flavobacterium. The sequence continues at coordinate 8,585 of CANBWX010000028.1, forward strand.
TTTTTTATGTTCATGTTTTAATTTTTTACAAAAATAGAAAAGCTTCTTGTTTCCAAGAAGCTTTTGCCATCATTTTTATGAATAGTTTAATAGATGTTTACTGCTATTTAAAAGCTGGAATTCCTGTAATATCCATTCCTGTAATCAACAAATGAATATCATGAGTTCCTTCGTACGTTATTACTGATTCTAAATTCATCATATGACGCATAATCGAATATTCTCCAGTAATTCCCATTCCGCCAAGCATTTGTCTCGCTTCACGCGCAATATGAATCGCCATGTCTACATTATTTCTTTTTGCCATGGAAATTTGGGCAGTGGTCGCTTTTCCTTCGTTTCTCAAAACACCCAATCGCCAAGTTAATAATTGCGCTTTGGTGATTTCGGTAATCATTTCGGCTAATTTTTTCTGTTGCAATTGAGTTCCAGCGATAGGTTTGTCAAATTGTATTCTTTCTTTGGCATAACGCAAAGCAGTGTCATAACAATCCATTGCAGCACCAATTGCACCCCAAGCAATTCCGAAACGTGCCGAATCTAAGCAGCCAAGTGGTGCGCCCAATCCTGATTTATTGGGTAATAAATTTTCTTTTGGAACTTTCACATTATCAAAAATTAATTCTCCCGTTGCCGAGGTGCGAAGTGACCATTTATTATGCGTTTCTGGTGTCGAAAATCCTTGCATGCCTCGTTCTACAATCAATCCGTGAATTCTTCCCTCTTCGTTTTTTGCCCAAACTATCGCTATATCTGCAAAAGGCGCATTCGAAATCCACATTTTGGCACCGTTTAAAAGATAATGGTCGCCCATATCCTTGAAATTGGTAATCATACTTCCTGGATCTGATCCGTAATTGGGTTCGGTCAAGCCAAAGCAACCCATGAATTCTCCCGATGCTAGTTTGGGTAAATATTTTATGCGTTGTTCCTCATTTCCGTATTTCCAAATCGGGTACATAACCAAGGAGGATTGTACCGATGCTGTGGACCGAACACCAGAATCTCCTCTTTCTATTTCTTGCATAATCAAGCCGTATGAAATATGGTCAAGACCAGCGCCACCATATTCTTCAGGAATATAAGGACCAAAAGCACCAATATCTGACAAACCTTTTATGATTTGTTTCGGAAATTCGGCACGTTGTGCATAATCCTCAATAATTGGTGAAACTTCTCGTTTTACCCATTCTCTTGCGGCTTCACGAACTAATTTATGTTCGTCGGTCAATAAATCGTCTAGGTTGTAATAATCTGGAGATTGAAATAAGTCTGGTTTCATGGTTCGAAAATTTATCTAACAAATCTACATAAAGAAATATAACAAAACAAAGACATATTGTTATATTTTTACAAATAAAATAGAATCAGAAAAATGTCAATTACATTTTCAAATAAAAATCCTTTGTCAATTCGATATATTCTGAAGTATAAATATGTCGAGCAGTTTCGATAATCAATTCGTCAACTAGAAAATCTGCATTTTCGTTTCGGCTAAAAGCCAATAAGCTACGCTTGATTTCGGTGGTTGGAGTTCCTTTTACTCGAGTGATTTTCAAAGGATATAATTCATATTCTTTGGCAAGAGCCAAAAACTTTTCTTCTTCTTTAAATGGAATAATAACGGAGAAAATGCCATTTTCCGAAAGCAATAAATCAGCGGCTTCAATCAAATCTTCAAAAGGCATTGCGTCAGCAAAACGAGCTAAATCACGTTGTTCGGTAGCAGATTTAAAATCGTCGGTGTAAAAAGGTGGGTTAGAAACGATTAAATCATATTCGTCTTCGGGTTCTTCGACAAATTCATCTAAACCAGCGTGAAAACAATATAAGCGGTCGTTCCAAGAGGAATTTTCAAAATTATCGGTTGCTTGTTCATAAGCGTCTTCGTCAATTTCAAGTGCGTCAATTTGGGTTGCAGAAGTTCTTTGTGCTAGCATCAATGCAATAATTCCGGTTCCGGTTCCAATGTCTAAAACACTATTTGGGTTGTTTTGAATTGGTGTCCAAGCACCAAGTAAAACGCCGTCAGTACCAATTTTCATGGCACATCGATCTTGTTCAAGAGAGAATTGTTTGAATTGGAATTTAGACATAGATATTTTAGATTGCAGATTAACGATTTTAGATTGTAGATTTTTCTCGATTAACCGAATAAACAAATATCCGAATAAACTTTTCTACAAATACATTTCAATCAAGCCTTCAGGTAAATCCATGATGACTTTTTTATTTTCTCTGTCAATTTTTACAAGAAAATGATCAATCATTGGAATAAGAATTTCAACATCCCCGTTCAAAACTTCGAATAAAGGTTGAGCGGTTGTGTCGTTTACAGATTGTATTTTTCCAACAATTCCAAGGCGTTTGTCTTCTACTTCGAAGCCTATTACTTCATGAAAGTAGAATTTGTTACCGCTAAGTTTGGGTAACATTTTTAAAGGAAGATATAAATCATTACCTAAAAGAGCGTCGGCTTCTTCTTCGGTAGTTACATCTTCAAAACGAATGCGTAGAAAGTCGTTTTTGTGCAGTGAACTACTTTCAATAAAAAAAGGAACCAAGTGTTTGTTGCATTCAACAAACACTGATTCCAAGTTTTCGTATAACTCAGGTTCGTCCGTATCTAAATAGGCAAGAACTTCCCCTTTGAAACTAAATTTTTTTGCGATTTTACCTAAATAGAAACAATCTTCTTTACGCATCGTCGCTTATGAAATTATGCTTCAGTTGTTTCGTTGTTTTCTTCAGCAGCAGGAGTTTCTTCAACTTCAGCAACAACTTCTTCTGCTTCTTCAACAGCAGGAGTTGCAGCAGCAATAGCGTCAGCTTCTGCTTGAGCAGCTGCAGCTAAACGTTTAGCATTTACATCTTGTTCTGCTTTGAAAGCTTTAGCTTTAGCATCAGCTTGCGCTTTTGTCAAACCTTCTTTTTTAGCATCTACTTTTCCTGATTTAGCATCTAACCAAGTAGCTAATTTTGCGTCAGCTTGTTCTTGAGTTAAAGCTCCTTTACGGATACCACCGTCAAGGTGATGTTTCAACAAAGCTCCTTTGTAAGAAAGAATTGCTTTAGCTGTATCAGTAGGTTGAGCACCATTGTGCAACCATTTTACTGCGCTATCAAGATCTAAATCGATAGTTGCAGGATTTGTGTTTGGATTGTAAGTACCAATTTTTTCTAGGTATTTACCATCTCTTTTTGAGCGAGCATCAGCTGCTACAACCCAGTAAAAAGGTTTTCCTTTTTTACCGTGTCTTTGTAATCTAATTTTTACTGACATAATCTTATGATTAAATTTTGAGGTACTCGACCCCGATTAATTAAGGGTGCAAAGATACATTTTTTATCGATAAATACTAATTCGATTTGTATTTTAATGAATGACACCGTATTAAGGTTTTTTCTTCGTGAATTTTTAGTCCAATTTCAATTTTTTAGACAAAATAATATACTTTTGTGTAGATCAATATGATAAATTATGAAAAAACTGTTCCTATATATAACCTTATTATTTGCTTTAACTTCTTGCCAAGATAATGTGACGTTTAATAGTCCTTCCTTTCAAGGTCAAAAAGACAATATTTTTTGGAGAGCTGTTGATTCTAAAGCAACTATTGTAAGTGGTTCTTTGACTATCGAAGGACTTACTCGAAATGAAAAGGTGAGTTTAAAAACAAGCTCTCCAATCAAAGGAACTTATTTCTTGGGAACCAGCACATCAAATACTGCAACTTATATCATGACAGATGCTACAAGTACAATTACTTTTACTACTGGATTTGGAGTGGGTGAGGGTCAAATTGTAATCTCAGAATACGACGCAGTTAATAAAACTGTAACAGGAACCTTTAAATTTAATGCGGTGAATAGTATATTACCTAGTTCGATTTTGAATTTTCAGTATGGTCATTTTTACAAAGTTCCTGTGAAATAATATTTCTTTGAAGTTAAAATTGGATATAAATTGCTCGTTTTCGGTACTATTAGGTTCTGATTTAGATCATTATGAAAAAATAAAAATCATAAATTAGCTAATACATAGTAGATTAGAAAAAATAAGACTACATTTGTACTAATTATTTTAAATAAGTACATATGAATATTTTTGTTGGAAGCCTTCCATTCAGTATTGAGGAAGCAGATTTAAGAGAGTCTTTCGAGGCTTACGGAGCAGTTGATTCTGTAAAAATTATTACTGATAAATTTACTGGAAGAAGTAAAGGATTCGGTTTTGTTGAAATGCCAAATGATGACGAGGCTCAAAAAGCAATTGATGAGTTAAACGGAGCGACTGTTCAAGGTCGTGCTATCGTAGTAAATAAATCTGAGCCAAAACCAGAAGGCGAAAGAAGAAGTTTTAACAGCAACAGCCGTGGTGGAGATTCACGCGGAGGTTATGGTGGTGGAAACAGCCGTGGTGGAGAAAACCGTGGTGGTGGAAACAGAGGAGGATATTAATATTTTCTTTTTAATACATAAAAAAAGGTGTCAATGAAAATTGACACCTTTTTTGTTATGCGTGTTTTTTTTAATATTGTGGAGACGTACTGTGTGCGTCTCCACAATATTAATTGAGTCTAACAATTGCTCCCATTCCAATTTGATTCCCAATTTGAGGATAAATAAAAGCGGAGGTTTTTTTATTTTTCCCGAAAGTCATCGATTTAAAAGGATTCCAATAGGAAACAATAATTCCTGTTGCCATACCTATTCCTGCGCCAGCAAGCACATCGGAGGTATAATGTTTGTTATTAGCAATTCGGAGCGCTCCTGTAGCTGTTGCGAACAAAAAACCACTACTTGCATACCATAAATTCGAATCTTTAAACTCATAAAATAAAAGAGCTGCATTGGTAAAAGCAGTTGCTGTATGACCAGAAGGAAAACTGAAATTATCCGAATGATCTGGTCTTTCTTCGCCAACTGCGTACTTCAAGGTAAATACAGCAGTTCCCATAATTGCATTAGCAACTACGATATTTATAGTTTGATGCAGAAAATTATTTTTGGGTGTAAAACCCAAATATTTACCCAAATATATTTGAGCAACTGGAGCAAATTGGATATAATTATCGGCAGAAGTATGAAAGTTATTTCCAAAAAAGTTCCGTTCCTTTGTTTGTAAATCAGTGTTTAGCCTTGTGTTTAATAGCGATACTCCTGTTGTTACAAGTAGGGCTGGAGCAATAAAATTTTTATACGAGAGCTTATCCAGATTTTTTGTTGTTGGAATGGAATCATTCGATTGTGCGTTTCCTAAGAAAACTATTAAAGAAAATAAGAGCGTAAAAAGTTTAGTTTTCATGTTTTTTGAAAATTTTTAGATTTAATTTGAAAATCTAAATTAGATTCGCCAAATTTACACGTAAAGATGTATACTTTTGTCCGAAAACCATGTATTTTTTATCCAAAGATTTATTTTTCCCACCTGTTTCCGAAGCTGATTCTGATGGAATTCTAGCCGTTGGTGGCGATTTGTCGCCAGATCGATTGACATTGGCTTATAAAAGCGGAATATTTCCTTGGTTTGAAGACGACGAACCGATTATTTGGTGGTCACCAAATCCCAGAATGGTTTTGTTTCTTGACGAATTTGTTGTTTCAAAAAGTATGCGAAACATTCTGAATCGCAATATTTTCAAAATCACATTTAATCAAAATTTCAGAGATGTAATTTCGAATTGTCAAAAAGTAAAACGCAACGGGCAAAACGGTACTTGGATAACAAATGATATGATTGAAGCCTATTGTAAATTGAACGTATTAGGAATAGCAAAATCAGTCGAAGTTTGGCAAAATGATGTCTTAGTTGGCGGTTTATATGGCATCGATTTAGGAACTATTTTTTGTGGGGAAAGTATGTTTTCTAAAGTATCAAATGCTTCAAAAGTGGCTTTTATTGCTTTGGTAAACCAATTAAAAGAAGCCAATTATAAATTGCTGGATTGTCAAGTTTATAACGAGCATCTTGAAAGTTTAGGATGTCGTGAAATTGAAAGATCAGAATTTATGAAAATTTTAAAATCTAATGCTTCTCTTTTGTAAAACAATCTGCAACATGATCGTTGACCATTCCTGTTGCCTGCATGTGTGCATAAACCACCGTTGAACCTACAAATTTGAATCCTCGTTTTTTTAAATCCTTACTAATCGCGTCCGAAAGTGGAGTAGTGGCAGGAACTTCTTTTAAGCTTTGTCGGTTACTATTGATTGGTTTTCCATCCGTAAATTTCCAAATATAGTCACTGAAACTTCCAAATTCTTCTTGCACTTTCATAAAAGCAATTGCATTAGAAACGGCCGATCTAATTTTCAATTGGTTTCGGATAATTCCGGTATCCAGCATTAATTCTTGAATTTTGTCTTCGGGAAATTGGGCAATTTTTTTATAATCGAAATTGTCAAAAGCCAATCGAAAATTTTCTCTTTTACGTAAAATTGTAATCCAGCTTAATCCTGCCTGAAAAGTTTCTAGAATCAGGAATTCAAATAAAGTTGCGTCATCATAAACGGGAACACCCCATTCTTCATCATGATATTTTTCGTAAATGTCAATTCCTACACACCATTTACATCTTGTTTTGTTTTCCATTTTTATTAATTTTGAATTCCAAATATAAACATAAATTCCACTTCAAATTTCTTCGAAATGGAATTTTTATTTTAATTATTAATGCAGATTTAATTAATTGAACAAGTCATTTGGGTTAACCAATTGATTTAATTTAGCCTTTAAATCTTCATTCAAAATTGTTAATCCTAGTTGAAAGGAAGCGTTCATCCAACCAAAACCTTCACGGCTTATGTATTCAAAATCAGTTCCTTGATTGCCGTATTCGGCAAAAACTTTATGTGTTGCGATCACAACATCGTATTTTTCGGGAACAGTTCCGTTATAATCAGAAGCATTCTTGGTAATCATCCAAAGCCATCTGTAAATCAATTCTTGAGCTTTATCTAAGTGTCCGTAATTGATTAATCCTTGCCAAATAACGATTTGATGCGGTGCCCAACCGTTTGGAAAATCCCATTGGCGTTGCATTTGATCTTCGGAAATATTCGAAAGTGCCTCTTCGGAACAGCCTGCAATTCCGCCTAAATAAATCAATTTTGGCAAACACTTTTCAATCATTTTATCGGCTTGTTCTTGCGTAGCTATTTTTGCCCAAAGCGGGAAAAAACTAGTTGCCGATAGGAAAATATTTTGTTTTTTTGTTTTAAAATCAAAGTCAAAAAAACAACTTTCTTGCTCATTCCAAAGCAGTTGATTCATTATTTTTTTTCTATTTTCAGCTTTTTCTGTCCAATATTTTTGATTATAAATTTTACCATTGTACTCCAATTTATCATCAAATTGCAAGGCTATTAATTCGGCAAAATCAGTTTCATATTTGTACAACATAGCGTTAAGCTCGACAATATTCAAATCGGCGCAATTTCCTTCAATTCGGTAGCTTGTATCGTGACCGCTTTCGCGAACGCTTCGATCGTGAACAAAATAAGCATCGAGGGTTTTATTTTCAATTTTTCGCTGGTAATACAGCTTTTCATATTCAGGAATAGACAAATTTGCTGCTTCGGCAATTGGTTTTAAAATTTCGTCATAATGTCCTGCTTCGGTTTCTGGAGGTAAACCAATTCCTTGTGCAAAATAGCGATTTAGACCATTATCGGTGAGTCGTTTTCCGCTTTCCATCCAAACGGTTTCATATTCTTTTATACAAACTTCTAGTTTTTCGTGCAACCATTTTGTATCTTTAATAGGCATTGCTTCAAAGACTTCACGAATCATACTAGAGTAAAAAGGCGGTTGAGTTCGAGTAAGATAATACGATCTATTGGCGTTTAGGATTTTTCCGTAATGGGTAATTTGATAGTCAAAATTTTCGACCATACTTTGAGCTAGATCTAATTTTTTGTCGATTAACAAACCTATATTTTCAAAATAACTATCCCAACCATACATTTCGTTGAATCTTGCGCCAGGAACTACAAATGGAAATCCTTCTACATTTTGATCTTCAGTTTTTAAGGCTAAAGCCAGAATTCCTCCTTCGTCGTTAATGCTGCTTACATATTCGGGCGAAATTATTTCAGGCAATTGCACCACTTTTAGGTTAAATTTTGGCGCTAATTTTTGATAATATTGCAATCCGAAATCGTCTGTAAAAGGAACGTAAATTATCGGTTTATCGGTTTTTGATTTCGAATCAAGCAACAATTTTTCTAATCCTTTTTCGTCTAAAGTTCTTGTAAGTCCTTCCCAAAAATAATTGCGAATCATTTTCGAAATTCGGTTTGCGGGAAGTTCAAAAACAGATTCTGTCTCAATAAAATCTTGATTGTTTTCTTTAGCCAAAACTAATTCCTGCAATAAATTAGAAAGAAAATAAGTGCCTTCAACAGCAATTTCTGCTGATGAATTTTTTAAAACAAAGTGTTTTGGCCCTTTATCATCAACGGTTATCCTTTTGTCACAATCAGTATCTTCTTGATCTAATAATTGCTGAATTGTTTGGTTTATGTTGATTTTAAATTTCATTTTTCGAGGTTAATTTTTTTAATATAAAGAATAATATTAATAACAATGTCATTGGAATCAAAGTAAAATAAAATGCATTTTCCGGACCTTGATTCATAAAAAGCCAACCGATTATTCTGGAACCAATTGTTCCTCCAAGTGCTGAAAAAACAACTATTAATCCAGTCATTGAACTATGTAATCTTTTAGGTAAAGCACTTAAAATAACAGAATTTAACAACGGATAAATAGGAGCGATAAATAATCCTACTAGAGGAAAAGCAAATCCTATTAATGGGATGTCGCTTAGCGAATTGATATTTACAACTTTTAACCCAACTGTTTTTGGTAATACAAATAATACAATGAGCATTGCGCTGATAATACAAAACACGAGCACCCAAATCCAGTCTATTTTCTTTGTTATTTGTCCCGCAAGAAGTCTTCCGGCTGCTAAAGAAATTGCCAAAATACTTGCCATCATTATGCTGATGTTTTCAGGAAGATGCAGTACTTTATCGTTAAATGTGGGCAGCCAAGTCATGATTCCTTGCTCAATCATCACAAATAAAAAGGCACTGATTACAAAAACAATGGTTAATAATTTTGCAAACAATTTAAACATTTGTCTAAAATCATCGGCTAAATCTACACCGGGAATTTGAGTCTGGTTTTCGGATTTTGTAAAAAACAAAAAACAAAAAGACAAAGTAGAAATTAGAGCTAAAAATAAATATACATTTAACCAAGCATTGGGATTTGTATCAGAATTAAAGGCAGGAAACAAGAAATATGCCAAAGCTATTCCAATCATAAAAACACCTTCAATGCTGCTCATTAGGCTATTATGTTCTTTTTGATTTTCCGTAATTGTTCCAATAAGGGAATATACGGATACTTTTATTAATGCAAATGAAACACCAACGGTTGCAAAAAGTATTTTTGCTGTGTCAAATGAATTTCCAAAATACATACTTATACAAGCAAATGTCACCAATCCTAATCCGATGAGCATTGCTTTTTTATAGCCAATTCGCGGTAAAAATGATGCGATTAGAAAGGATACAATCGCGATAGGTAAATCTTTGAAAGCCTCTAATATACTTGCTTGAATTTCATTGACACCGTAATTTTTTTGAGATTTTAAGATTACAATACCTACACTGTTTAGTAATATAGCAAAGACAAAATAGTTGAGATACATTGCTATTTTGATGGAATTTTTTTTCATGATATTTTATCTTTTTTTATTGGAATTTAATTAGAAATCTATTTTAAATATTCTTCAATATCCATATCCTCCGGTAGTCTCCCTACATTTTGTAATTTCAAAATAGCTAACTTTTGAGCAATCGTAATTGTTTCTTCAAAACTTTTCTTCAACAATTGAGCATATAAAAAACCTGTCCAGAAAGCATCTCCTGCACCTGTTGTGTCTTTAATTTCATCTATTTTTTGTGCTTTTTGATAAAACATACCAAAATTTTTATCCGATAAAACAACTCCATCTTTTCCTTTAGTCAAACAGATTGTTGATGCCCCCAAGTCATGAAAATATTCGAAAATAAAATCTTCAGTTTTCGATTCTGCGAAAAGGCGGTAACAATCATCTTCGCTTAATTTTACTAGTGGATTTGTCGATAAGTATTCTTTCAAAACAAGCTTTGCCTCTTCTCTATCAGGCCAAATTCTTTCAGAAAAATTAATATCAATACTTGTTTGTAAACCTAATAATTTTGCTTTTTTTGCGCTTTCTAAAATAGTTGTTCTAGCCGGATTTTTACTTAAAGCGAAACACGTTGTATGAAAAATATTTGCACTAGCTAATAACTCATCAGGAATTTGGTTTTCCGTTATTTGATAATCGGCTTCTCTATAAGGAATGAAATCTGGTGTACCAGTTGATTTAGAAACAAAAATTACAGAGGTGGGTTCAGTATCTGATTTTCTGATATGTGAAGTAATAACATTGTTTGCGTTCAATTTTCGAACGATATATTCTCCTAAACCATCTTGACCACAAGTTGCCACTAATACCGAATTCAAGCCTAATCTTGCTGCATTCACTGCAACATTTGTTGGAGAGCCTCCAAGAAAACGGTGGTAATCTTTCGTTCTGTTAATTGAAGTATTCACTTCATGTCCTATAAAATCTATCAGTACTTCCCCTGCGCAGATTATGTCAATTGTTTTTTCCAATTTAGACAATATATTTAAAATTTGTATTTATGTAATATCACTATTCTGTTGTACTCCAATATAAAAAAGGAACACTATTTGATTTTGAATATTGAAGTTTTATGAAAAATAATTTTCATTATTCCGTTACTTCTTTTTTGTTTTTAATCAATAAAGTGCAAGCTGCACTTATAATTAATAATACTCCAGCAAAAGTAATTGCTTGTCTTGGATCGTTGTTCAGGAAATGTTTTAGAATATAACCAAATGTTATGGTTTGAATGAACATTGGTATTACAATCATCATGTTAATAATACCCATGTAGACACCGTAACGTTCTTTTGGAATGTTGCTTACAACCATTAAATATGGGATTCCCATCATACTTGCCCAACCAATTCCGAAACCTGTTATTGCTGGAAACAATAAGTATTTATTTTCGATATGTGGGAAAATTAAAAATCCAATTGCTGCAAACATAAGACATGTAAAATGCACAGATTTTGCCGAATATTTTTTTGCAAAATAAACCAATGAAAAGGCACATAAAAAGGTCACGACATTATACCATCCATTAACTAAACCTGTCCAACTAACTGCTTCTCCATACAATTTCATATTTTGAAGAGGTGTTGTATGCCAAACCGAAAGCGCAATACTTTTGGACGAATTTTGCCAATAACAAAACAACGCATACCATTGAAATAAATACACTAAAGCAAGTTGCCACATTACTTTTGGCATATATTTTACAGCATTTATGATGTCTACAAATGGGGATGAAATACTTAAAGGCTCTTCTTTGATTTTTCGTAATTCTTCATCTGTAGGTGGGATTTCTTTGGTAGTATGGGAACTCCACCAAACGGAAGCTATTGAGCAAACTGCTCCAAGAAAAAAGGAAGCGAAAACCCAAGTTGGTAATTTTCCTGTTGTACCAATGAAGATCATCGGAAAGATGAATAAGGATATGTTTGCTAATGTTTGTCCAAATCCTGTAAAAAAGCTTTGTGCTTGAAAGCCTGTTGGTTGTTGCGAAACATCTAATTTATCAGCGATAAACGCGCGATACGGTTCCATTGCAGTATTATTTCCAGCGTCTAAAATCCATAATAATCCAGCTGCCATCCAAAGGGAGCTACTAAACGGAAAAAGAAATAATGCAATACTGCAAACTAATGCACCGATAAGGAAAAATGGTTTTCTACGGCCACCCAATTTTGGTGACCAAGTTTTGTCACTTAATGCGCCAATAATGGGTTGTATCAATAATCCGGTTAAAGGACCAGCAAGATTTAATAATGGTAATTGATCTGGACTTGCGCCTAGAAAATCATAGATTGGGTTTACAGCACTTTGTTGTAAACCAAAACTGTATTGAATGCCAAAAAAACCAACATTCATATTGATAATCTGCCAAAAGCTTAATTTTAATTTCATTTATGTTTTTTTTCCTATTATTCTTTAAATATAATTTAAATTATAAAACTAGGAAAAGTATTAAAATAAAAAACGTTTTCGGAACAACCGAAAACGTTTTCGAAATCTTGTATTGATTCTAAATTATTATTATTTATTTTGAGGCAAACGGAATGATTATTTCAGTTTTCCATTCTAATTCATTACCACCATTAAAAGGGTTGTCTAAGAAATGTTCTAAAGGTTTGTTTTCTAGTTTGATATCATGTGTTTTTGCATAATCTAGTAATGTAAACCAAGCTCTGTCCGAAGTTCTAAAATTACCATAATAGGTTGCTTTTAATCCTTTTTGAGCTGGTATTGTCTTGAATTTCACCGATTTGTCTTCAATGTATTTTGTGTTTTTATCTATAGGAAAACAATAATTATAATCAAGGGTTTCTTTTTCAAAATCCCATTTTCCAATTTCAACATAGGGGCTACCTATAATTTTAATATTGTTATTGTGTAAATAGGAAACAATATCTTCGTTGTACTTAATCATATTTTGTGCTTTTTCCTGTAACACAGCTTTCAAATTAATATAAGCAACAAATGTTTCCTCCGATTTTCCTTCGCCATCAATTTTAACTTTGAAATTTTCTAAAAGTTTTTCTAAGCCATTTTTTAAATCAGTAACTTTAGCTATCTGTTCTTTTTTGAAATTAGTGCTGTAAAAAGGAGCTGTAAGTCTATTGTAAATACTGTGGTTTAAATCTTTTATTCCAACGATTACTTTTGTTACAGAGTCATTAATAGGTTTCATTTCCCAAGTATATTCTAATTGTGATTTTCCATTTTCCATTTCTTGTTTAATGTAATCAAAATTCCTTTTTTCAATGATTGAATAATTCTCAGATTTACTTTTTTTCTGATTTGTTGTCCATTCCTGAATTCCTTGAAAAATTGTTCCCGAAGCTGTTTTTACTTTAAAAGTAATGCAATAATCACTTTCCTTAACAAATAAATACCAACCTAATAAAAGAGATAATGTAATACTTGCAACAATTATAATTTTTTTTCTAGAATTCATTTTAGTTTTTCATTTTTAATTTCTTAATAACAAAATCGCCCACTTGTTTTCCTTGTGTCATTCCGTTTTCTATTGCGGCTCTGTAATGTATTCCTCCATAAAAACGGCTCATAGCTGCCTCTTTTGAAGCTGCTTCGAAAGATTTGAAACTTCTGTTTGGCAAACCAAAAGGCATTTCAGAATCATCAACGAAAGTAAAATTATCTCCAAAAATAGATGTCAAAACTGTAGAAGCTACTGTTGACACTACCGAATGTCCGCTTGTATATTCTGGAAATGGTGGCGTTTGTAATGCTGGTTTCCAATTCTCATCTATATGTTGATTGATTATTGTTTCTGGTCGAATTACATTAGATCTATATTTTTCGTCCCAGCAACTTATAAAAGCTTCAAACATTCCAATTGAGGTTTCGGTATAAGCAAAAACGGTTCTGTCAAAATCAGCATTCGTTTTTTTACAGGCAATTTTTGTAATTCCCATCCAGTGTGCACCTGGAGAAATTTTCTTTTTGGCAAACATCATGTGACCTTGAGTAACTGAAACGTAAGGGTTACAATCCCAAAACTGAGCCATTTTGATTTCATCACAGGAATCTCCTTTTTTCTTCATTTCTAAACTTAGATTATATACTTCCATTATTTGTTTGAAAAATGGAGAGTTTTTTTCTAACGAAAAGGCTAGAGCAGGAATAGGTTTAAATTGAGAGGATGAATCCAAAACTAAGGTTCTAATTTCGCTCCAATGTGGTTCAATGGCATCCATATAGGCTGGTGGAGTAGGCTGCCATCTTCCTGGTTGACTAGCAAAAACAGAAAATTTTGGTAAAGTACGCGTTTGTTTGTAATTGTCTTTTCCCATCCATTTTTTGATGCGTTCGGCTACTTTTAGACCGTATTCTTTAGAAACTTCAAATTCTTTCGAGTTTTCAGCTTTCCATTTTGCATATAAACTATCCCTGAATTTTTCTACTAATTGTTCTGAAAAAACCAATTGTTTGCTTACTTCCATATGAGCCACTAAGGCGGCTACTTTTATGTTTACACCGCTTTTAGGATCTAATTTAGGTATAGAATCTAATCCTTTTAATTGATGCTGAAGGCTTGTGTAAGTTTTGTTATTTTGAGCAATCACTTCATAAGCTGCAATGTTAGGATACACAAAAATTCTGCTCGCAACGGGCGGCGAAAAAATATCGTGAATCATAATTTGAATGACATTGTCAATCGAAGCATGATATTGATCTGTGGTAACCTCGATTGGTTTTTCTTTTTTACAAGAAAAAAACAGTATGGAGATTATAGCTAAAAGATAAATTTTAGATTTCATTTTTTTCATTTTTTATTATTCGAATTCGGGCATTTTTTTTCATTAATTCACATTCATTGGTAATTCATAAACTTCGGCTTTTTTATTATTTATCGTTGCCAATAAATATTTTTTTCCATTGAAGTTGACGATGTTTAAGTGTCTCACCGCTTTTTGAGTCAAATCAATTCCTATTTGATTTCCTAAATAAATGCTGTTTGCATTTTTTATTAATGCTCCCGAAAAGCCATCAAAACGACTATGATAAGGAGTAACTCCAAAATAATTTCCGGCAGCAAAAACTTCTTCTTCTTTTCCTCCTTCAAATTTCGATTTTACAAAACAGTTAATTGGTGCCACCTGCATTTTATTGGAAAAAGGCACAAAGGTAAACTTTCCTTTGTCATTTCTTAAATAACCCGATTTTAGATTATGAACCTCATATAATTTTGCTTTTTCTAACAGTTTAGGATCAAATATTTCTTCTATAGTTTTTCCCGCAAATGATTTATAGGTGTGAAATTTCTTTTTGAGCATACCACCAAATTGTTCCGAAAAATCATCGAGACCCATTGTAGTATAATATTTTCCGCCTTTTTCAATCGCAACTAGGGTTGTGAAATTTCCAGATTTATCAAAATCATCATAATACATTTTCATTGGAAATTCTTGAGAGGCTTTGAATTTTGAATTAGTCCCCCAGTTTCCTACTAAATAATCTGTATCTCCATCTCCATCAATATCAAAAGGAATTATAGATTGCCATAAACCATTGCTTTTTTCAGGGAATACAGTTTTGGTTACGTCAGTGAATATCCCTTTTTTATTAGCGAAAAAAGTTGGTTTCATCCATTCACCCACTACGATTAAATCAGTTTGTCCGTCATTGTTAAAATCCGTAAAAATAGCATCGGTAACCATACCGATTCCTTCAAAAGTTTTGCTCTGAACGACAGTATAAACCCCTTTGTTATTGTTTAATAAATAACAATCGGAAGTTTCTCCAAAGCGATTGTATTTTGAATTATTACCAATGAAAATATCTAAATCTCCATCATTGTCATAATCGAAAGCTTTTACAACTGAGGCATTTTGGCGAATTTGTGTCAAAGTAGATTTTGTAAATTGGGCACCAAGATATAATCTGTTTTCTAGATTTTGAGCGTTTTCTCCATTTCCAGCTACAACAAATAAGTCATTAATTTTATCCGAATTGAAATCTCCAATTACTGCGGAAGCATCTTCAAAAACAGTATCATTTTCTAATGAAGGATATGTTTTTTTAGTGAATCCAGTTGCATTTTGAATATAAATCTCAGATGGTTTTCCTTTGGTTCCGCCAAAGAAAATATCGTCTTTTCCATCACCATTCAAATCGCCTACTGCAGTCGCTGGACCACGATCCGAATGTTGATAAGGAATCAGTTTTTGAACAATAAAATCTATGAAATCATTTTCTTGATGTACAAAATTGATTCCTAAATTGTTTTCGACTTTCTTGAAAACAGGTTTTTCTGCGGGATGTAATCTCTTATAATTAAATACTTTTCTGTCGGTATTTGGTTTTATTGTCAGTGTTTGATTTGTTTTTACATTTTTCAATGTTTGATAAGTTCTGTCTGGCCAAATGACAACTAACGAATCGGCTTTACTAATTTTTCCATAACCAAAGTGTAGAATCGGTTCTGAAGAAGATTGAAAACCTCTTGTGGTTTGTAACTCTTTAAATTGCATTTTTCCCTTTACATAGGAGATTACTTTTGTTCCAATTCCGAAAGTGTTTTTGCCGCCAAATCGCAATTTTATTTTTAGATAATTAGCTTTTTCATTGGTTTGATTGATTAAAATAGAAGCAACGCTATTCATGTTATTGGTAACTAAATCAAGATCTCCGTCATTGTCTAAATCGGCATAAGCGCTTCCGTTTGAAATTATAGAATCATTTTCGATCCAAACAGCCGATTTGTTTTTGAACATCAAATCTTTCGAACCTTGGAAAATATAATTAGGCACATTGCCTTTAGGCATTTTTTTTAAGGCTTCTTTATCTAATAGTTTTGTCGAACCAATTTTCTTTTTTATTTGATCGTTCGAAAAATATTTCACGTAATCTAGATCATTCGGGCGCTTAGGAATTCCATTGCTAACAAAAATATCTTGCTCGCCATCTTGGTCAAAATCAGCAAATAAGGTGCTCCAACTCCAATCTGTTGCCGCAACACCACTGAGTAAAGCGGTTTCGGTAAAGTGTTTTCCACCTTGGTTTATTTGCAACATGTTTCTAGTGTATTGATAGTGATACCCTAGTTTTTCTGTTCTCATTTTCAGCATTTGTACATTATCATCCCCTAAAGAAGATTTGAGTACTTTTTCATTTTCTGGAAGCATGTCTAATGTCATGATATCCGGAAAGCCATCATGATTAATATCGGCAACATCAATTCCCATCGAATAGCGACTGGTGTGACCAAAATGCGATTTTAAACTTTCGGTAAAAGTTCCATCGCCATTATTTAAATAGTAATAATCATCTTCATGAAAGTCATTACAAACATAAATATCAGGATAACCGTCAAGATTAAAATCGGAAATAGCTATTCCTAAACCATAACCATTTGCACCTCCAAAAATACCAGCTTTTTCGCTTACATCTACAAATTTTCCGTTGTCGTTTCTAAATAATTTATCACCGCTTTCGTAACTTCTTTTCTTTCTAATATCAGCATTTCCAAACGAAGCTTCGGTATGAACCGCTTCATTAAGTAAATACATATCTAAATCGCCATCGCCATCAAAATCGAAAAAGGCTGCAGATGTGCTATAATTTTGTAAGTCTAAACCATATTGGGCTGAACTTTCGGTAAATGTATTGTCTTTATTGTTGATAAATAATTCATTATGACCTTCAAAACCATTGATTCCTACGACGGCGCAAACGTAAATATCTAAATATCCATCACCGTTTACGTCAGCCATAATAGCACTAGTTTTCCAATCGCTTGTGCCTTCAACGCCAGCTTTTACTGAAATATCTTCGTATTTATTATTGCCTTTATTTAGATATAATTTGTTTTTTCCTTGGTTCGAAGTAAAATAAATATCGACTAAACCGTCATTATTAATATCACCTAATGCTACACCACCACCATTATAATAGTAGAGATAATCTAAAATTGAAATGTTTTTTGTTGCGTCTAATTGGTTGATGAAATTGACTCCGCTATTGTCAGGAGGTAATTTTTCGAATAATTTATCTTCCTTTTTTGAACAATTAACGAAAAGCAATAAAAGCAGTATAACTTTATAAAAATTATTCATTGAGTTTAAATATTTTAGGGGTATTGTCATTGATAACGGCTAAGATTGAAATAGTGTTATTTTTATTTTTTATTTTTTGAATATGTTTCACTTCGCCTTTTACAAAGAAACCAGATTTGTTATAAGGAGTCCAAGTATAAGTTCCGTTTTTGTTTCCTAATAAAACACTTCCATAATTAGAATCAAGTCTGCCAAATTGAGGTTTGAAATTATAATCATTTCCGCCTAGAATTATATCCAGAATTCCATCTTTGTTTATGTCGAAAGTACAAATCGCATTTACACTAGAAAACTGTACTTCTTTTGGTAAAGCTTTAGTTTCAAATTTTCCATTTCCTTTATTCATCGCTACAACACTTTCTTGAGTGTTTACTGTTTTCTGAATAGAGTTATGAGTTACTTCATCTGAAAATAATTCTTGAAATGATTTTTTTGAATAATCGGCATAAGTCAAATTTTTCTTTTTAATCATCGGAATTTGTTTCGCTAATTCTGATTTTAAATTAACCGGAATATCTTTTCCGTTGATGGTTCTTGTCGTGATTTGTTCGATTGTTCCGTTTGCGTCAAAATCATTGACAAACATTTTCATCGGATTGGATGGTGTTGCTTTATAAGTAGAATTTGTTCCGCGATTACCTAAAACTAAATCTTTTTTACCATCATTATTCAAGTCTACACAACTTACGGTATTCCAATATCCTTTTAATTCAGACAAATTTGTTTTGAATTCAGACAAACGATGTCCTGTATTTTTGAATATTTTTGGAGCCATCCAATCCCCAACGATTATCAAATCTTTCTTGCCATCGTTGTCAATATCTTCCCATACAGCATCTGTTATCATGCCAACTTCATTCAATTTGAATGCTTTTTTATCAGTCACATTGGTAAAATTTCCTTTACCATCATTTTCTAATAACAAGTGTTTCGGGTCAATTCCATAAACTCCGGGAACACTGCGGCTGCCTATAAATACATCCATATCGCCATCACCATCAATGTCACAAGGAATAATAACCGATACATTATTATTCGTAGTAGGGATTGTAGATTTGCTTTTGGTAAAAATGCCTTTACCATTATTTAGGTACAAACGGTTTTTATAATTAGCTTGATCTGCTTTTTCATTTCCTCCAGAACCTACTAATAAATCAGGATAACCATCACCATTCGCATCAAAAAAGCTTGCGGCAGTATC
Source organism: Flavobacteriaceae bacterium (assembly GCA_947373225.1). GTDB lineage: Bacteria > Bacteroidota > Bacteroidia > Flavobacteriales > Flavobacteriaceae > Flavobacterium. Next base: position 27,604 of record CANBWX010000028.1, read on the forward strand.
TTCATAAGACGCATCGTTTTCTAAATCTTTTTGAGTAGTAAGAGTGTAGGTGTCATTACCATTATTGATGTAAATTTTTCCTGCTTGTCCTTTGGATCCGCCAATAAAAACATCGTCATTTCCATCGCCATTAATATCTCCAACAGCAATTGAAGGACCTTCATGTGAAAGCATTTTTGAAATTAAACCTTCATAATCAAAATCGATATAATCATTTTCTTTATGCGCTAAAAGGTTACTTTTCTTTTCGACAAATAATGGTTTTGGTTTATCTATTTTTTGAGCAAAATTTAATTTAGCATCTGTAATATTTAAATTTACGGTGCTATTAGAAACTACTTTTTTAATAGTTTGATATTTTCTGTTTGGCCAAATCACTTGTAGTGAATCGATTTTTTTATTGCCAATTCCAAAGTTTAAAACATAATCTACTGAGGATTGAAAACCTCTTGAAGGAATTAATTCTTGGCGTAAAATTTCTTTACCAGTAAACAATTTAACGACGCTTCCAACTCCAAATTTATTGAAACCTTCTCCTTTTAATTTTACTTTAACAAAATGATTATTCTTGTTTTTCTCTGAATTGTTTCTATAAACAAAGGCTTCCATGTTGACGTTATTTACTACTAAATCAAGATCGCCATCATTATCTAAATCAGCGTAAGCGGCACCATTTGAAAAACTTGGAGTATCTAATCCCCATTTTTTTGCCTCGTTTGTAAAGGTTAAATCTTTGTTATTGTGATAGGCATAATTAGGAATTGGTGTGCTTGGCATTTTATTGATAATGGTCTCCATATCCTCTTTCTTGCCTGTTATGGTCATTTTTTGAAGGATGTCATTAGCAAAAAAATCGATAAAATCCTGATTGGTTAAATCATGGGTAATTCCGTTTGAAACAAATATATCTTTATAACCATCATTATCCATATCGAATAATAGTGCGCCCCAACTCCAGTCAGTTTTTGCAACACCTGAATAATTGGCTATTTCAGTAAATTGATTATTGCCATTATTAAGCTGCAAATTATTTTGCATATATTGATAATAAAAATCTAGATTTAATTTACGAGTAAATAAATCATAATTATCAAAACTGGTTGTTGTTTTTAACCTTTCGTCGTTTTCGGGTAACATATCGGTTGTGAAAACATCAGGTAAATCGTCATTATTGACATCTGCCATATCTGCACCCATTGAAGATTGGCTTGTGTGTGTTGTCCATGTTTGAACTTGTTCCGAAAATGTTCCATTTTTATTATTGATGTATAAATAGTCTCTTTCATAAAAGTCATTTGACACATAGATATCTGGCCATCCGTCACCATTTACGTCACCAACACTAACTCCTAAACCAAAACCTATTAAACTTCCGTAAATACCAGCTTCTTTGCTTACATCTACAAATTTTCCATTATCATTACGAAGTAATCGATCGCCTCCACCTTTCAAAACAGGGTTTACATCCCAGTCTTTATCGCGGAGTTCACGTTTATTCGAATAGTTTAGACTGCTTACAGGAATAAAACTATTGTTTAGAATGTAACAGTCTAAATCGCCATCGCCATCATAATCAAAAAAGGAAACCTGTGTTGTTATACCAGTATCGGCAAGATTATATTCTTCTGCTTTTTCAGTAAAAGTAAGATTGCCGTTGTTGATATATAATTTACTTTTTCGTGTGCCTAGTTTTGGATTTCCGGCATTACAAACATAAATATCAAGAAGTCCATCACCATTAATATCTACCATGACTGCTCCGGTTGACCAAGACTTTGTGCCTTGTACGCCAGCTTTTTTTGAAATGTCTTCGAATTTTAAATTTCCTTTATTTAAATATAATTTATTCTCGCCCATGTTTGAAGTGAAAAAAATATCAGGAAGACCATCATTATTAATGTCTCCGATAGAAACACCGCCACCATTATAGAAATTTCGGTACTTAAAGATGTTCATATCAGTGCCATTTTCAACTTTATTGACAAAGTCAATTCCTGTTGATGAAGGCTCTAATTTGGTAAATAAAGTGTCGTTGTTTTCTGAATTATTTTTGGAACAATTGGAGAAAAGAAGAATAAATAATGAAAATAATAGAATACGATTAAACATATTAAAATGTTATTTAATTAGATAATTTGAAGTGACCAATTTATATAATTTATGTTATATAAAAAAGAAATCAAATACATAATGACAAGGGAATTATGTTAAAATATACAAAAAAAAGTTTGAAATATAAATAAAATAAATAGGCTAGTAGAAGTGTAGAGAATATTATGAATTGAGCTACAAAACTCAGAACTTGTATAAATAATAAAGAGGGTAATAAATTACCCTCTTTATACTAACTTAAACCAAAAAAATAAACAAAAATTTAGTAACCAGGGTTTTGTTTCAAATTAGGATTTAACAAGGCACCTGCTGGTATTGGTAATAATACATATTTTGCATCAGAAACAGATGGTTTCAAAGCTCTTGCTTCAAGGTAATGACCAAAACGAATCATGTCATTTCTTCTCCATCCTTCCCACCATAATTCGCGACCTCTTTCAGCATAAATACCATCAAGAGTTGCTGGCGCTGCAGTTACTCCTGCTCTAGTAGCTAAATCAGTCATAATGGTACCAACGCTTCCTGAACCACCTCTAGTAACTGCTTCTGCTTTCATTAATAATGCATCAGCATAACGCATAAGAATTTGATCATTATCAGGTGCACCTAAATTGGCAGCATCTGGAACATATTTTTCAGCTCTAATTCCTGCAGTTTCTATTGCATTACCTGTTGTGACTAATGTAACTGCTGCTGTAAATACTAATGGATTACCATTTCTGTCTTTCAAAGCTGTTGTTCCACCTGGAGCATATTGTTGACCAACTTGAAAACCAGCTGGATTACCAAAATGAGTAACTACAGATGCATCAGTATAATTTTTACGTTTATCTGCAGAATCAAATCTATTGTAGTATTCAGCAATTGTTGCAAAACCATTCCATCCATCAGGAGTTTCATTGTAGTGATTACACATTCTCCAATAAGTTTGCATATTTCCACCTGCACCACCACGAATATTTTTAGAACTAAAAATAATTTCAGGAGATGTGTTGTTTGAAGGTTGGAAATTATCCCAATAGTTAGGGGCTAATGTATTTGTTATTGCATCTACATGTTGAACTACTTTTGTCATATCTGCTGCTGCAAAAGTATAAGGACCTTGAGGTGCAGCAGAAGTAAATACTGCTTTGTTCAAATACAATTTAGCTAGCAAAAAGTGAGCTGCATCTTGATTGATAATACTTGCATCATTTGCTGTTCTAGCAGGTAAAGTAGGCAAAATAGCTTCTAATTCGCTTATTACATATGTAGTTGCATCAGTTCTTGTATATACTTTAGCATCTCCTTTTAAACCTGTTGAAGCATCTCTGTAAGGAACTTGTCCAAACATATCAATCATATAATAGTTATAAAATGCTCTAAGAAAACGGGCTTGTAACACATCTGCTGCAGATCCATTATTATTTATAACTTGATTACAATTGTAAACGTTAGATAATAATAAGTTCCATGTTGCAGTAATATGCGCATGTGATGGATCCCAAGTTAAGGTATGCATTTGTCTCCAAGCTGCATTATCATCCCAGTCACCTCCACGAGTTGGCCCTACTAACGCATCAGTAGACATCTCATTAAGTGGGAATAAATTGGCATTGTTATCAAACATTTGCAATCCATTTATAGCAGTTTGTAAAAACGAATGTGTATCTACTGTACCAGCTGCGTCTGATACAATTACACCTCCTATTGCTGATTCATTTAAGTTGGTGCAACTGATAGCACTTGCTAAAACAAAACCACTCAATAAGACTGTTTTAAATATTTTTGTCTTTTTCATAATTCTTAATTAAAAATTTACATTAACACCAAAAGAAATTGTTTTGGATTTTGGGTAGGCTAAGTAGTCAATTCCAGCAGATGGTACACCATTGAATGTTTTATTTACATCAACTTCAGGATCAAATCCAGTATATTTAGTAAACAATAATAAGTTTTGACCGTTTACATAAAAACGAGCCGATTTAATTTTTGCTTGTTCCAAGAATTTACTTGTTAGTGTATAACCAAAAGTTAAGTTACCCATACGTAAAAAGTCTCCTTTTTCAAGATATTTTGTTGATGGTGTATTAGGATCTGAAGCTGATTGAGTTGAACTCGCAACACTTGGTGTAATATTTCTTAAAGGAAAAGCCCCTTTAAAGAA
>CANBWX010000029.1 GCA_947373225.1 Flavobacteriaceae bacterium
ATTTCTTTTTCAGCGATTTTCATTATTTCATCAAATGATAACTCTTTTACACAAAGCGGTTTATGAACCGTAAAGGTAAGATGATTTCCCAAACCAAGCGGAAAAAAACCAAATCTAACCATTTTCCATGAATTATTTATACTTATTGGCACAACATAAGCCGTTGGCGCATATTTACATAAGATTTTTAATCCGCTTTGAGCAAATTCTTTTGGAACACCCGTTTTGCTTCTTGTTCCTTCCGGAAAAATCACTGCGGATCGCGTGTGTTTTTCAATATATTCGGACAATCCTTTTATTGCTGGAATAGCTTGCTTTGGATCTTTTCGATCAATAAGAACCGAACCGCCATGTCGTAAATTATAAGAAACACTTGGGATTCCTTTTCCTAATTCTTTTTTGCTCACAAACTTGCAATGATAACGACGCAAATACCAAATCATGGCAACAATATCGTATAAACTTTGATGATTGGAAACAAAAATCAAAGGAACATTATCCGGGATTAATTCTCTGTTTTCGAAAGTATACGTTGTTCCCAATAAATTCGTGCATCGCAATAATACAAAATTCATATAATCAACGCTTGCTTTTTGGGCTTGATACCCGAAAACATTGAGGCAAACCCACTGAATTGGATGAAAAATAACCAAGGTAAGTCCGAAGCACAAATAATAAATTACGGATATAGGATACGAAACTAGTTTTTGCATCTTAAAAAATTTAGCCGCAAAAATAAGAAATATATTTTTAGTGGGATTTTAATACCAAACAATAATGCTATTTAGGGTTTAATTGTACCTTTGCATTCGAAAATATTCACAGTTTTTATACCAAAAATGAACTTCACTTATCCAAAAAACGAAAAGCTAAAAAGTAAAATCACCATAGATTTGCTTTTTTCCAAAGGTAAATCCGTATCCAAATATCCTTTGAGACTGGTTTACGTGGAAAGTGATTATGGCATTGCGGAAGATTCGGGTCAAAAAATAAAAATGGGCGTTTCTGTTTCCAAAAAAAACTTCAAACACGCTGTAGATCGTAATTATTTTAAACGCGTTCTTCGCGAAACCTATCGTTTAAACAAACATTTACTCATCGACAATCTTGATAAGCCGTATGCCATGATGTTTTTTTATCAAACCAAAGACCGTTTGTCTTACGAAGAAATCAATACCAAAACGATTCAATTGTTTGAAAAATTTGTTCTCCAAATGAATAGCCAAGAATAGCCGTTTTGTTTTACACCATGTTATAATTGACGATTTATTCCTACTTTAGTGCTCTAAAAATAAGTTCCAAATAATGATAAAATCCATTTTCAAAAAGAAATATATAATTCCCGTTGTCGCTTCGGCATTTTTGTTTGTAGGCGTTAGTTTCAAAGACAACTTTTTTGAGATTGCAAAACAAATAGAAATATTCACCACGCTATTCAAAGAGCTGAATAGGAACTATGTTGACGAAACCAATCCCGGCGAATTAATGGATAAAGCCATCAAAGGAATGCTCGCAAGCCTAGATCCGTACACCGTTTATTTTAATGAGCAAGATGTGGTGAAATTCAAAATAAACAACACCGGCGAATACACCGGAATTGGCGCCTTAATTACTCGAAAAGACGATAAAATAGTACTTCGTGAAATTTACAAAAACTTTCCTGCCGATAAAGCCGGTCTTAAAGCCGGAGACGAAATAATTCAAATAGGCGATGTACTTTTATCGGATTTCAAAGATGATGCTTCACAGCTCTTAAAAGGAGCCAAAAACACCAAAGTCGACATTAAATACATTCGCCAAGGCAAAACAAACACCGCTCAAATCGTTTTGGACGAAGTCGAAATTAAATCGGTTCCGTTTTTTGGAAAAATAGACGACAAAACGGGTTATATTGTTTTGGCACATTTTAACAATAAAGCATCATTGGAAACCAAGGAAGCTTTGGAACAATTAAAAAGAGAAGGCGCCGAGAGAATTGTGCTGGATTTAAGAGGAAATCCAGGGGGACTTTTGAATGAAGCGGTGAATATTTGCAATTTATTTGTTCCAAAAAATGAAACCATAGTAACCACAAAATCGAAAATCGAAAAACACAATAACACCTATAAAACTTCGAGAGAACCTATCGATACTGCCATTCCACTTGTAATTCTTGTAAACGGAAAAAGTGCTTCGGCATCGGAAATTGTTTCGGGAGCTTTGCAGGATTTAGATCGTGCGGTGGTAATTGGAAGCCGAAGTTTTGGAAAAGGATTGGTGCAAAGACCCGTAGAATTAACGTATGGAACGCAGTTGAAAGTGACTATTTCGCGTTATTACACGCCATCCGGAAGGTGTATTCAGGCTTTGGATTATGCCCATAAAGACAAAAACGGAGTTGCCACAAGAAATGAAGCGAAGAATTATAACGCTTTCAAAACTCGAAAAGGAAGAACGGTTTATGACGGTGGCGGAATTCAACCGGATATCGAAATGGAACAAACCAAGTCAAGCCCAATCACGGATGCTTTGGAGAAAAACGACGGGATTTTTAATTATGTAACGGCTTATTATTATAAAAACCCGAATTTAGGGAATACAATTCCTGTGTTTTCCGATGCTGATTTTTTAGATTTTAAACAGTTTTTAAAAGCACAGAAATTCTCTTTTGACACCGAAACGGAATTGGCTTTGAAAAACACTTTGGCTGTAGCCAAAAAAGAAAAAATAGACGAAAGCATTCAAGTAGAATACCAACAATTACTGACCGCGCTTCAAAAAAGTGAAGACAATTTATTGGATAAAAATAAAACAGAAATCAAAAAATTGATTGTTGACGAAATCATAAAACGTTACCAATATCAAGAAGGATTGTATCAATATTACATTAAAAACAATGCCGAAATCAAGAAAGCGGTAGAAGTTTTGAATTCCGGTTCGGAGTATAAAACGATTCTGAAAATGTAATGAGAATTACTCTCTTTTCATTTCAATATGCGGAATATCATCTTCTAAATACATCTCGCTAGTTTGAATAAACCCGTGGTTTTCGTAGAATTTTTTTAGATATAATTGGGCTCCAATGGTGATTTGGCTTTCGGCAAAATGCAACTTAATTGCTGAAATTGCTTCACGCATTAAGTCATGACCCCATTTTCTGTCACGATAATTGGCATCGACCACCACTCGTCCAATCGAAGCATTATCAAATGAAATTCCGGCTTTGAAAAGTCTTGAATAAGCAACAATTTTCCCTTCGAATTCGCCAAAAAGATGCAAAGCCAATTTGTCTTTTCCATCAATATCAAGATAAACACAATTTTGTTCGACCACAAAAATTTCGCTTCTTAATTTTAAAATATCATATAATTGGTTCGTCGACAAATCTTCAAAAGATTTAATATTCCATTGTAATTCCATATTATTTTAAGATGCTTATTGATTTTATAATCGATTCTAATTCATACATAAGATCGCGTTTTTCTCTTGATGGCGAATAGCAAAATCCCTCTAAAACTAAAATTCTATTGTGTTTCTGATCAACAATTGCATAATTGATAAACGGCCCCGACATAAAATCGTTTTTTAATTCCCAAGTTCCTTTGGTTTCATACGATTCTTTTCCGTCTAATTTTATTTTCGAAAAATAAGGCGAATAGCCTTCTTCGGTAATCATTCGAGAATCAGGTTCTGTTCCTTGAATGTATAATCCGCCAACAGAATCACGCATTCTGATAATATTCTGAATTAAACTGGAGTCTTTTTTTATGGTTTTTATCGGAACTTGATAAATTATCAAACTACTATTGCCGCTGATAATTTCTTTTTTCAACCAAATAAAGTTTCTTTTTCCGAGCACATACGAATAACTAGATGGCACTTTTAAGGAAATATGGAATTTATTGGTAATGATTTTGGTGTTAAGTAATGACAGATTAATAATTCTTTGATCCTCGGCAATTTCCGTATCCTTAATGATTTGAATTATTTTTGGAGCATTTTTTTCAATGATTTCGACAATATCGGCACTTGAATTTCCCGAAATATGAAAAACGTTTTGAGGCGAAGCATATTGATTTTTTACAATCTCGAATTTGTTGTCATCTTCTTTTTTTACAACGATAATGGTCCGGCTATCGGTCATAAATCCTTCCAGAAGTTTGGTTGGATATTGATTTATGGTAAAAAGTGGCTCTTCTTGGGGCAATCCTACAACCGGTGACGCAAACTTGTTTCTAATCGTGTCGCCAACCTCGCCATTCCATAACTGATCATCAATAATAACCGAAATAGTATTGATTTTACCTGTCGCTTTTCTAGGCAAATTGTCATTTTTCTTAGTACAAGAAAAAAAGGTTAAGACTATGAGTAGAAATAAAAAAAAGGTTTTATTCATTATAATTTATTTATAAAATAAAACCCAAATTTATATAAGATTATTGTATTATCCGTTTATTTTTAACTTCATTCCGGGTTTCAATTCTTCACCGCTAATATCGTTCCATTTTTTAATGTCCGAAATACTTACGCCAGGATATTTTTTGGCAATACTAAATAAAGAATCTCCTTTTTTCACATAATAATTTGAAGTATTCTTTTTGGACGCTGAAGCTAAGTTATCGTTTTTCTTGAACGTACTAGCAGAAGCTTTATTTACAATTGCAACTTCATTTTTGGCAACAATTAAGCTAACTCCCAAGGCAATATTTTGGTCTTTCAAATTATTCCATTGTTTCAAATCTTCTAATGAAGTTCCGAATTTTTTTGCAATTTTCCCAAGATTATCGCCTTTCAAAACCACGTATTCTATATTTTCCAACTTCGGAGCTGGGGTATTTTCTTCTTTTGTTTCGATCTCTTTATTAGCAACTTGTAATGATGCGCCTAATTTGATATTTACATCCGAAAGATGATTCCATGTTTTAATTTCCTCAACCGTAACATTATATTTTTTGGCGATATTACCTAAATTATCTCCTTTTTGAACAACATATAAATAAGCTGTTTCTGCTGTCAAAGAATCCGTTTTAATAGGTTTCTTTGCTACTTCACTTTTCCCAGTTTTGGTTTCAACCGAAACTACTTTTTGATTATCCGAAACAATTTCTATAGGCTTTTTTACAACTTTTGGTTCTTTCCTAATAGTTTTAACAATGCTTTCGTTGGTTAGGATTTTTAGATTTTTCCCAAAAGAAACGGTATTTTTTTTCAGTCCGTTCCATTTTTTCAAATCGGCAACGGTAACGTCATATTTATCGGCAATTTCAGTGAGATTATCTCCACGTTTTACTCTATAATACTTGGTTTTGGGAAGAGTAATTCTTTGCGTAGTAAAATTAATTGTGTCTTTAATAGCAATTGCTCTAGTAACCTGAAATGGTTTCTCACGAAGGTCTTTTTCATGTTGAACATAAGCATAAATTCTATTTTCGTTCGAAGCAAAAACAGCAATTTTGTCTTTTGGCAATCTTAAAAAATGACTCTGATTCTCATAAAAAGGAACCACATTCAATTTATATGAAGGATTTAGCAATTGCAATTGTGTCACAGGAATATCAAGCAAGTCCGAAATTTGTTTGAACGACATTTGCTTTTTAACAATTATTGTATCTGTCGAAAAATGGTTTACAACCGATTTGTCAGGTCTAATTCCGTGCTCATTGTGGTATTCGAAAATGTACATTGTTGCTAAAAAAGCAGGAACATAAGCTTGGGTTTCTTTTGGAAGATTTTTTCTGATATTCCAATAATTTTGTTGCCCATCCGAACGACGAATCGCTTTTGCAACATTTCCTGGACCCGAATTGTAAGAGGCCAAAACCAAATCCCAATCGCCAAAAATACCATACATTTTTTTTAAATAAGTCGCTGCAGCTTCGGTTGATTTTAAAGGATCGCTTCGTTCATCAACATAGGAATCAATACTTAAATTATATTGTTTTCCGGTTTGATACATAAACTGCCAAAGTCCCGTTGCGCCTACTTTTGAAACCGCTTTTGGATTTAATGCAGATTCTATAACCGCCAAATATTTTATCTCTAAAGGAACATTTTGTTTGTCTAAAGCCTCTTCAAATATTGGAAAATAAAAATCAGAAAGCGCTAATAAACGTGCAAAAGATTTTTTTCTGTTTTTTAGAAAGGACTTGATAATATTTTCAAGGCCTTCATTGTATTCTATGTTGAATGGCGATTTTGCATCCATTTCTTTTAGCCTTGCTTTCAATAATTCAGTAGGCAATTCATAGTCAACTTTTTGGTCGATATTGATTGTTTTTATATCGTTTTCTAAGTCATTGTATAAATCTATATTAGACAATTCCTTAGTCCACAAACTATCCACGCAAGAAGCCATTTCGTCCTTTACGAAAGATTTCTTAATCGAATCTAAATAGGATAAATTGGTTTCTTGAGACGAAACTTTCTGCGAAAACAAATGAATGGATGCCAACAGAAAAAGGGATAGAACGGTTTTTTTTGCAATCATAATTTTTAATCAATAGGCTATATTCCAAATGGTTATATAGCCTTTTTTTACAAACATATTAACTTACAACTGAAAATTTCAGTAAATATTGTTAAAACTGCAGTTTTTATTCTAAAATAGCAGCAATTCCAGGTAAAATTCTACCTTCAAGCATTTCTAGCATTGCTCCACCACCTGTAGATACATAGCTTACTTTGTCTTCAAAACCGAATTGTTTCACCGCTGCAACAGAATCTCCACCACCTACTAGTGAGAAAGCACCGTTTGCAGTAGCTTCGGCAATAAAGTTACCTAATTGAATGGTTCCGTTTGCGAAACTTTCCATTTCAAAAACTCCTAATGGTCCGTTCCAAAGTATAGTTTTTGATTCTAAAATTACTTTTTTGAAGTTTTCCAAAGATTTTGGTCCTGCATCTAAACCTTCCCAACCATCAGGAATTTCTCTTACATCAACAATTTGTTTGTTGGCAGTATTCGAAAAATCATCCGCAGCAACAACATCAACTGGAATATGAATTTGAACTCCTTTTTCTTTCGCCAATCTTAATATTTCCAAAGCCAATTCTTGTTTGTCATCTTCACAAATAGAATTACCTACTTTTCCGCCCAACGCTTTCACGAAAGTAAAAGTCATTCCGCCACCAATGATCATGTGATCTACTTTGTCTAAAATATTTTCGATAACTGTAATTTTCGAAGAAACTTTTGAACCTCCAAGAACTGCAGTAACTGGTTTTTTAGAATCTTTTAAAACTTTGTTCAAGCTCTCGATTTCTTTTGCCAATAATAATCCAAAACATTTTTCATTTGGAAAAAACTGCGCGATTATAGTTGTTGAAGCATGTGCTCTGTGTGCTGTACCAAAAGCGTCGTTCACATAAATATCTCCAAGTGAAGCCAATTCTTTTGCAAAAGCAATATCTCCAGCTTCTTCTTCAGCATGAAAACGTAAATTTTCTAATAATAAAACGCTTCCTGGTTTTAAATTATTCGAAGCACTTTTAGCTTCTTCACCAACACAATTTGAAGCAAATTGAACAGTAACTCCAAGAATTTCTGAAACTTTATTGATAATATGTTTCAATGAATATTTTTCTTCAACACCTTTTGGACGACCTAAATGCGACATCAAAATTACGCTTCCACCATCGGCAAGAATTTTATCGATTGTAGGTTTTGCAGCTTCAATTCGAGTAGCATCTGTTACATTAAAATTTTCGTCTAAAGGCACATTAAAATCAACGCGGATTATGGCTTTTTTGTTTTTGAAATCGAAGTCGTTTATAGTTTTCATAAAAAGTGTTTTTAATTTTTTTTGATAGAAAAGCAAATATAGAACTTTTAGGTTAGCTATAAATTGAAAATCCGCAAAAAAAGGCAGTTTCTAATAGCGAAATCGTTGTAATTTAATAAATAAATATGATTTTCGATTTTTTACTCATCGAAAAAAGTTGTTTTTTGAATAATTATCGAAGCTAATTTTCATAAACTTTACAAGCTAAATTTCGAAAATAGTGCATTTTCTTCTATATTTGCCTTATGCAGTTTTCAGAAATTTTAGGACAAGAATACATCAAAAATCATTTGACACGAAGTGCCGATTTAGGCAGAATTCCTCACGCACAATTATTTGTTGGTCCTGAAGGTAGCGGGACTTTGCCTATGGCGATTGCTTATGCGCAATACATTTTGTGCAACAATCAAAACGGTGAAAATTCAGGTGCTAATGAAAGTTGCAATCTTAAATTTCAAAGAATTTCGCATCCTGATTTGCATTTCGTTTATCCAACGGTAAGCACCGAAGATGTGAAAACAAAACCCAAAAGCATTGATTTTATTGCCGATTGGAGATTATTTGTTACCAAAAATCCTTACGGAGGTTTATTCGATTGGTATTCCGTTTTGGGCGTTCAAAATAAACAAGGCGAAATTCGTGTTGATGATGCACAAGAAGTTCTAAAATCATTATCCTTGAAATCTTACGAAGGCGGTTATAAAATTATGATCGTTTGGATGGCTGATAAATTGAATATCGCCGCTTCGAATAAATTACTGAAATTACTGGAAGAACCGCCAGAAAAAACGGTTTTCATTCTGATTTCCGAAAACGAGGAAGATATCATTCAAACGATTCGTTCTCGTTGCCAAGTATTACATTTCAACGGATTGAGCGAACACATTATTACCGAAGCTTTGGTTTCACATGAAAATATTGAAACCAAATTGGCCTCAAAAATTGCACATCAAGCACAAGGAAATTACAATAAAGCGTTGCATTTGTTAAAAGATGACAACGACGAATTTCCGTTTGAGCAATGGTTTGTGGTTTGGGTTCGTGCGGCTTTTAAAGCCAAAGGGAATCCCGCCGTTATCGCCGATTTAATTCAATGGAGCGAACAAATTGCAGCTTTGGGAAGAGAAACACAAAAGAAATTCTTGCAGTTTTGTATTGATCTTTTTCGTCAGGCGTTGCTGCATAATTATGAAACTCCGGGTTTGGTTTATTTAGAACCCACGGTCCAAAATTTTTCTATTGCAAAATTTGCGCCTTTTGTAAACGGCAACAACATACACGAAATATTTCAGGAATTATCCGATGCAATTTATCATATAGAACGCAACGGAAATGCGAAAATAATCCTAACCGATTTATCTATAAAACTCACCCGTTTAATACACAAAAAATAAGCTTATGAACAACGCCGCACCTATTTTACTTTTGGTTTTTTTAGCCATCACCTTTATACAATCCGGTTATGATAAATTGTTTTATTGGAAAGATAATCTCAGTTGGTTAAAAGAACATTTTGCCAAAACTCAACTCAAAAACCTTGTTCATTTGGCCTTGCTAAATATTCTAATTTTAGAATTAATTTCGGGAGTTTTATGCATTGTTGGTGGTATTCAATTATTGGTAAACAACGGAAGAACCTTCGGATTATATGGAGCCGTGTTTTCTTGTATTACTTTATTAATGTTGCTTTTTGGACAACGATTAGCCAAAGATTATGATGGCGCGAGAACCATTGTCATTTATTTTATTCCAGCAGTTTTGGCGGTTTATTGGTTGAATTAATAACAGGTAGAAAACTATTGCTTCCATTTTATAAACCATTAAGATATTAAGTTTCATTTAGGAACAGTTACAAATCTTAATTTACTTAATATCTTAATGGTTCAAAATTGAAAAAAGTGTTTTTTCAATACAAAAAAATTAAATAAAAATGACTTCAAAACATCCTTCTGAATCTTTGACCATATTGACTGATTTGGTTTTGCCAAGTGAAACTAACGCTTTAAATAATCTTTTTGGTGGCGAATTGCTTGCTCGGATGGATCGTGCCGCAAGTATTTCGGCAGGAAGACATTCCCGAAGAATTGCGGTAACGGTATCAGTAAATCACGTGGCTTTTAATAAAGCTATTCCGCTGGGAAGTGTTGTTATTGTTGAGGCAAAAGTGTCAAGAGCATTCAAAACTTCGATGGAAATTTACCTTGATGTTTGGATTGAAGACCGAGAATCTGGAGAAAGAATCAAGTCGAACGAAGCCATTTATACGTTCGTTGCCGTTGATGAAACTGGAAAACCAGTTCAAGTTCCAGAAATAATTCCAGAAACGAAAATCGAAATTCACCGTTTTGAAGATGCACTAAGACGCAAACAATTAAGTCTAGTTTTGGCTGGAAAATTGAATCCTCACGATGCTACGGAATTGAAGGCGTTGTTTATTTAAAACTATAAAAATAAAAATCTAATAATTTTGCGTAATTTTGAAGTTGTAATTTAAACGAAATGAACCTAATAGAAAGCCTTAATAAAGACATTTTGACTTTGTGTAAAACACATAAAGTCAAATCTTTGTATGCTTTTGGGTCTGTTTTAACTGATGAATTTAACGTTGAAAGCGATGTCGATTTAATAGTCGATTTTGAACCCATAGACGTTTTAGAATATGGCGATAATTATTATGATCTTAAATTTTCGCTCGAAAATATTCTAAAAAGAAACGTTGACTTATTAGAAGAAAAAGCAATCAAAAACCCTTATTTTAGAAAAACACTAAATCAAAATAAAAAATTGATTTATGGATAACACTATTAAAACTTGGCTTTATGATATTTTGGGTTCTATAAACGAAATTGAAAGCTATTTTGTAGACACTTCTAAATTGTTTGAAATATATCAAAATGATTTAAGAACCAAAAGAGCCGTAGAACGAAATATCGAAATTATTGGTGAAGCAATGAGCCGAATTCTTAAGGAAGATAACCACATTGAAATTTCAAATTCCAGAAAGATTGTTGATGTTCGAAATCGAATAATTCACGGTTATGATTCCGTTTCAGATGATGTGATTTGGGGAATTGTGATTAAGAATTTGCCCGTTTTGCAGAAGGAAGTTGAAGTTTTATTAGGAGAATAAAAACCCGAAAAAGCAATGGAATTTAGGATGTTGTTTGTGTGAAAATTGATATTTTTCATTCCGAAAAGTAAATCTTCAACAAAAAATTCCTATTGCAACTTCCAAAAAAAAGAAGTATTTTTACAAAAAGATAAGTACCAAAAATAAATGAAAGAAAAGATAAAAGACACGATGAGTTCAGAAAAAGAAGCCAAATTAAAAGCGTTACAACTTACGCTTGATAAACTAGATAAAACCTACGGAAAAGGTACGGTTATGAAAATGGGCGACAAAGCCATTGTAGAAGTAGAAACTATTTCTTCTGGATCTTTAGGAATCGATTTAGCCTTGGGAGTTGGCGGTTATCCAAGAGGAAGAGTGATTGAAATATATGGTCCAGAATCTTCGGGAAAAACAACTTTAACTTTGCACGCTATTGCCGAAGCTCAAAAAGCGGGCGGAATAGCAGCTTTTATAGATGCAGAACACGCTTTTGATAGAAATTATGCTGAAAAATTAGGCGTTGATATCGAAAACTTAATCATATCTCAACCAGACAACGGGGAACAAGCATTGGAAATTGCCGAAAATTTAATTCGTTCTGGTGCGATTGATATTGTCGTGATTGACTCGGTTGCAGCTTTGACTCCAAAAAGTGAAATCGAAGGCGAAATGGGAGATTCTAAAATGGGATTACACGCTCGTTTGATGTCTCAAGCCTTGAGAAAATTGACTGGAACAATCAGCAAAACCAATTGTACGGTTTTCTTCATCAACCAGTTGAGAGAGAAAATTGGCGTGATGTTCGGAAATCCTGAAACTACAACGGGTGGAAATGCGTTGAAATTTTATGCTTCGGTTCGTTTAGATATTCGTCGTTCTACTCAAATAAAAGATGGCGATAATGTACTTGGTAACAGAACCAAAGTTAAAGTGGTGAAAAACAAAGTGGCACCGCCATTTAAAGTTGCCGAATTTGACATTATGTATGGCGAAGGAATTTCAAAAACAGGTGAAATCTTAGATTTGGCCGTAGAATTTGAAATCATCAAAAAAGCGGGTTCTTGGTTTAGTTATGGCGAAACCAAATTAGGACAAGGCCGTGATGCAGTGAAAGGATTAATCAAAGATAATCCGGAATTAGCCGATGAATTAGAAGAAAAGATCAAGACTAAGATTAAAGAAAATAATGCTTAAAATTAGAAAAGAGTCTCACAATGTGAGGCTTTTTTTACCGAAAAATTAAACTGCAAATTCGCAAATTAAATATTATAATGATTTTTTAATTTGCGAATTTTCGGTTTAAATTTTTAATGCTTTTTCTCCCCAAACTCAATTAATTGAGCATAAATAATTTGACAAACTTGCTCTTTTAGATTGTTTTTATCGGTCATAATTTTTCCATTTGTTTCAACAAAAGAATGGATTTTTACTCTCAAAAGCCCAGGACTTCCACTAAAAAAAGTATACGAAAACCGTTTTTTATTGTCGCCAAAAGTAATCGGAACAATTGGCAATTGATGATCAATCGCGAGTCGGAAAGCACCATCTTTAAAGGAATCTAAAAGTACGGATTCGTCATCAGGAACACCGCCTTCGGGGAAAATACAAATGCTAAGCCCTTGATTAATCCGTTTTTGAGCTCTTTCGAAAACGCTGTGTTTGCTTCTAGAACTTGCACGATCTACTAAAATACAAGTACGTTTATAGAAAAATCCGAACAAAGGGATTTTCGACAATTCTTTTTTTCCAACAAAAACAAATGGTTTTTTGATCGTTACAAGCATCAGCATAATATCGATCATCGAAGTATGATTGGCAACAATCATGTAGTTTTTGTTGGGTTCTAGCGTCTGTTCTTTCTCGATTTTATAATAAAAACCCATACCAATAAGAATAAATTTTGACCAAATTCTCGCCATTTTAAAAAAGTAAGGATAGCCGCTTTCTGTCAAAATTGAAAGTACCAAAAAAGGAAACATAATAAGGATAGGAATGGCCATTACAATGTAAAACCAAACGCGCCAAACTACCCAAAAAATAATTTTTATCCCTCTCATAGATTTCAAATTTACTTTTTTAACTGAAATATTGTGTTTTATTTTATCTAAATTCTTAAATAATGTCATTTCGACAAAGGAGAAATCGCATTAGTTGCTCTCGTTATGTGATTTCTCCTTCGTCGAAATGACAAAAATAATTTCTCAAAAGAAAGTAATACTGTGCTAATTCTTTATAAAAACATTAAATTTGAAAACTTTTTAAGGACAAAATTATAATGGCAAAAATACTCACTGGCGTTCAAAGTACAGGAACTCCACATTTAGGAAATTTACTTGGCGCAATCATTCCCGCAATAGAATTATCGAATAATCCAGAAAACGAATCGTTTCTTTTCATCGCCGATTTACATTCGATTACACAAATAAAAGACGGAAAAACATTAAGAGAAAACACCTACAGCACAGCAGCAGCTTGGCTTGCTTGTGGCCTTGACGTAAATAAAGTGGTTTTTTACCGCCAGTCTGATGTGCCACAAACTGCTGAATTATCTTGGTATTTGAGTTGTTTTTTTCCTTTCCAAAGATTGACATTGGCTCATTCTTTCAAAGATAAAGCCGATAGATTAGAAGACGTAAATGCTGGATTATTTTCGTATCCAATGCTGATGGCTGCTGATATTTTGTTGTATGACGCCGAGTTTGTTCCTGTTGGAAAAGACCAATTGCAACACTTGGAAATTACTCGTGATGTAGCTTCCAGATTCAATCACCAAATGGGAGAAACTTTCGTAATTCCTGAGGCAATCATTCAAAAAGACAGTATGCTGATTCCAGGTACTAATGGCGGAAAAATGAGTAAATCGGCTAATAATATTATCAATATTTTCTTGGAAGACAAAGCTTTGCGCAAGCAAATAATGGGAATTGAAACCGACAGCACACCGCTCGAAGATCCAAAAAATCCAGATACTTGCAATGCTTTTGCCATTTATTGTTTGTTAGCAAACGAAGATCAAATTGCCGAAATGAGAGCCAATTATTTGGGTGGAAATTACGGTTACGGTCATGCCAAACAAGCCTTGTTTGAATTGATTGTCGAAAGATTCAAAACCGAAAGAGAAAAATATAATTACTATATGAACAACCTTGTCGAAGTAGATGCTTTATTAAAAACAGGTGCCGAAAAAGCTGGGGTTGTTGCCAATGGGGTTTTAGGGAGAGTTAGAGAAAAATTGGGATTTGAGTAAAAAAAGATAACCGCAAATTATTTCAAAGATTTTGAAAATTAAAATTTGTGAATTTGCGGTATTTATTTAAACTGCTTCAAACAATTTCCCTGGCAATGGTCGAATTACGCCTTTAAGCTCCATATTTAGCAACATTCCTGATATTTTATAAATGGGGAGATCACAACGCAAGGCGATAATATCCATCAATTCTTTTCCAGTTTTTAGGAGATAATCATATACT
This sequence comes from Flavobacteriaceae bacterium, assembly GCA_947373225.1. Classification (GTDB taxonomy): domain Bacteria; phylum Bacteroidota; class Bacteroidia; order Flavobacteriales; family Flavobacteriaceae; genus Flavobacterium. Next base: position 14,343 of record CANBWX010000029.1, read on the forward strand.
TTTTGTTCGTCGGGTTCGAGGGTTACAAACAATTGTTTTTGCACAGGTTTAACTTTGCTTTGGATATCCCAATTCAAGATATAAACTAAATCGGCAGCACTTGTAAGTACGTTGGCTTTTTGGGTTTTTATTAGATTGTTACAACCTTGGCTATATTTGTCAGTAACACGTCCAGGGACTGCAAAAACATCTCGGTTGTAATCATTTGCGATATTTGCCGTAATCAACGAACCGCCTCTATCGGCAGATTCGATGACAATCGTAGCTTCTGAAATTCCTGCTACGATTCGGTTTCTGCGAACAAAATTTTCCTTTTCTGGATTCGTCGAACTCCAAAATTCGGTCATAAAACCGCCGTTTTGTTCTACTTTAGCAACATATTTCTTGTGCGTTTTGGGGTAAATTTGGTTTAAACCGTGTGCCACAACTCCAATAGTTTGAAGATTATGTTCTATCGCCAATTGATGCGCAAAAATATCGACACCATAAGCAAAACCGCTCACGATTATAGGATGAAGCGGCGCCAAATCTTCGATCAATTTACGGCAAAACTCCATTCCGTAGGATGTGATTTGTCGCGTTCCCACGATGCTGATTATTTTTTTGTTTTTTAGATCAATATTTCCTGAAGTAAACAATAAAACGGGTCCATCGATGCAATGTTTCAATCTATCCGGATAATTTTCGTCCTGAAAATAAGCAACGTCGATTTCGTTTGCTTTTATAAACTTAATTTCTTGTTCTGCCTTTTCGAAAACCGATTTGTTTTTCAAATTTCGTAATAATACAGAACCAATTCCATCAATACCAGCTAATTGTGAATGTTTAGCTTCGAAAATTGCCGAAGCACTTCCACAGTGATTTATCAATTTTTTAGCCATAATATCGCCCACGCCTTCTATTTGTTGCAATGCCAATAAATGAAATAAATCTTGCTCTGTCATACTAATTGTTTGAGGTTGAAATGTATAAAATTTAAAGCGGATTGTTAATAAAAATTGTGAATAAAATTTTGATAACTATTTTCATTGTATAACTTTGTAACTATGAACATCGAACCATACATCGCGCAGCTTTTATACCGTTATCAATGTGTAACCGTTCCGGGTTTCGGAGCTTTTTTGACCGAAATTCAATCGGCTCAATTAATTGAAAGTTCCAATTCATTTTTTCCTCCAAAGAAAATGATTTCTTTCAATGCTTATTTAAAAAATAACGATGGATTATTGGCTAATCATATTGCGCAAGCAGAAAAAACTTCTTATGAATACGCGATTAGTGCCATTCAATATGAGGTTTTTAATTGGAAAAAAGCGCTACAAGAAAACGGATTGTTCTCTATAAAAAACGTGGGGAATTTTTCGCTTAACGCTGATAAAAATTTGATTTTCACGCCTTTCGATCAAACGAATTATTTAACGAATTCTTTTGGATTAAGTACCTTTGTTTCGCCAATGGTGAAAAGAGAAATTTTCGAACAAAAAATTGAAGCTCTTGAGGAAAACATTCAAGAAGAAGATGTAATTGCTTTAATTCCTGAAAGAAGAAATTCAAGTAAATATTTGAAATATGCAGCCATTTTTGTATTAGGATTAGGAGTAGCAGGAACAATTGGTTATCCTATTTATCAAGAACAAATAGCATCGGAAACAATTCTTGTTCAGCAATCTGTTCAAAAACAAGTTCAACATAAAATTCAAGAAGCTACTTTTTTTATTAAAAGCCCAATTCCAGCGGTAACACTTACCATAAAAGAGGAAAAAATGTCTTACCACATTATGGCTGGTGCTTTTAGAGAAGAAAAAAATGCCCAAAAAACATTTAGAGAATTGTCAAATTTAGGTTATAAAGCCAGACGAATTCCACAGAACAAATACGGATTATTTCCTGTTCTTTACGGAAGTTATGCTACACTTCCTGAAGCCGAAAAAGCAAAACAAGAAATTCAGAAATCAACAAATCCTGATGCTTGGATTCTGGTTGAATCATTATAAAAAACGAAACCCATTCGATTTAAGAATGGGTTTTTTGTTTTAAAAACATTACGGTTCAATTATACATTCAAACTCGCCTTGAACATCCTTAACTCTTCCCAACTGAATTTATCTCCATATTTTTCTTTCAATGGCGATATTGATTCTTCCTTGTAACCATAAAATGCCTCTGTCAATTCCTGGATTTTATCCGCTGGCAAAACATCGTTAATGCTTATGGTTTGTGAAATAATCAATTTGGTTAAATGTCCCAGAATTGTTTCTTCGGTGAATTTTCTAATGGCGGCTATTTCTTTGATAGTGTTCTTTTCGAGCCACAATTCGTAGGTTTCCTGAATGGTTGATTTCTTAGTTTCTTTGGTTGTTTTTTTCGTTTTTGTATAACGGTCTAAATCCGCTTCGTCTTCAATCAAAGTGATATTGAGTTCCTTGAATTGATTTTGAATGGCTTCTGTTTTATGACTAATGTATTGTTTTATTACGTTTGAAGTTAATTTTTCCTTCGAAATTGTTTCGCCAGCCACAACGGTTTCAATCAATAGTTTGGCTTTCATTAATCGCAAAACTGCTTTTGTTTGTAAATCTTCCAAAACCATCAATTCGTCATAAAACGATTTGGCTTTTTTGACACGCTTGACTTCTTCTATTTTCCAAAGAATTTCAAAAACCAAGTCGTCCATTGGTTTTATAAAATAATTATATGCCGCTTGAAAACGATCTAAAACATGAATTAAATCAACTGTTTCCGTATTGAAAATTTTATTTAATTGGACAATGAATTTTTTGGATGGATCCAAAAGCATATCTATAGCTTCCAATTGTTTTGCCGCCCAGATTGAGTGTTTTGATTTCGCAGAACTTTCGGAATTGTCAGCATAACTAAATTTGTGATTGCGCCATTCCTGAGCCAATTCAGACCAATCAAAACAATTAATTAAATAATTATGAATAAAATTTTTGGTTTCAAAATGCAAAGAATTTTTAAGCAATTCATCCGAAGCTTTATTAAGTGAATAATCCATTACATCTTGATCGTTCGAAATACCATTCATTCGAAGCGGAGAAAGCAAAATTAAGCCATTTAACGAGCGCAAACGTGATAATGCAACATACGCTTGTCCAGGAAGAAAAACCTGCGAAACATCGAGTGCTGCTTTGTCAAATGTTAATCCTTGGCTTTTATGAACCGTAATTGCCCAAGCCAATTTTATAGGATAATGAACAAAAGTACCCAAGATTTCTTCTTCAATTTCTTTGGTATTTTCATCAACCTTATAGCGAATATTTTGCCATTCGTATTTTTCTACTTCTATGGTTTTGTTTTCTTCGGGAAAATGAACAAGGATTTCCTTGGCCGAAAGCGATTTGATAATTCCCATTTTTCCGTTGAAATAATTCTTCTCAAATGACAAATCGTTTTTTACAAACATAATTTGCGCACCTATTTTAAGCTTTAAATTCTCCTCGACTGGATATATTTTATCTGGAAAATCGTCAACAATTTCTGGTTTATAAGTAACTAAATTTCCATCTAAATCTTCTAACGCTTGCGCATTCATTGTATCCGCTTTTGCATTGTGTGTGGTCAAAGTGATATAACCTTTATTGGCTTTCAAATCAAAATCAGGCTTCACATATTGATTCAAAGTTTGAATATCTACAGCAGAAATTTGATTGTTTCGCAAATTGTTCAAAATCGAAATAAAGGCATCGTCTGTTTGACGAAAAATCTTGGACAATTCAATATATAAAGGCGGATTTTGCTGTACAACATACGAGTGAAAAAAGAATTTCCCCTTATAATACGTTCGTAAGGTTCGCCATTCCTCATCCCGAATTACGGGTGGTAATTGCAATAAATCGCCAATAAACAATACTTGAACACCTCCAAAAGGAGTGCTTTTTCTGCGAACGGATTGCATCATAAAATCCATTGCGTCCAATAAATCAGCGCGAAGCATACTCACTTCATCAATGATGAGTAATTCCATATTTCGAATAACTGATTTCTTTAAACCACTCATTTTGAAATGCCTACGTAAAGTGGCTTTAGTTTCAAATTTAGTGTTTACTGAAAACTGCGGCGATGAATTATCGGGAATAAATCCGCCAAAAGGCAACTGAAACATCGAGTGAATCGTTACTCCACCAGCATTTAATGCAGCAATTCCTGTTGGTGCAACCACAACCGTATTCTTGTGCGTAGTTTGAATAATTTCTCGCAAAAGCGTAGTTTTCCCAGTTCCTGCCTTTCCAGTAAGAAAAATAGAACGATGCGTTTGATTGATAAATTGTAAGGTGTAAACGGCGGCTTCGGAAATAGTTTGCATTTGGCGTATAAATTAAAGCTATAAATGTAGTTTTTAAATTGATATAACAAAAAAAATGTCACGCAATTGCGTGACATTTATGTATTAATTTTCCTAAAAAATTATTTTTTTACTTCTTCTTTTTTAGCTTCTTCTTTTTTAGCTGGAGCTTTATATTTATCGTTTAATAATTTAATGATGTCTTTAGTGATATCAAATTTTTCTTCAGCGTACAAAATACTTGCTGCATCACCTGTACCATAAATATAAGCATATCCTTTTTCTTTACCGTACGCTTTTATAAACTTTTTAACTCCACTTACTAATGTGTCCATTTCAACACTGCTTTCTTGTTGCAATTGTTGCGAAAGAGCTTGTTGTGCTTGACCTAATTGTTGCTCCCGTTTTTGTAATTCAGCACCTTTTTGTTGTGCCCATGCTTGTCCGTTTGCTTGTGCTTGACTTTGAAAATTAGCAGCATCTTGTTTGAAACGATTAATTTCAGATTCTAGTTGCTTCCCTTTTTCTTCTGATTTTGCTTTGTATTTAGCTTCAAGATCTTTTGCTTCTGTATATTGTTTCATTAATAGAGAAGTATCTACGTAAGCTGTTTTTACTTCTTTAACTTCTGCCGTTTTATTACATGAAACAATTGAAACCGAAAGTGCGATAATTAATAATGCTTTTTTACTCATGTTTTTAATATTGTTTTTTGGGGATTCGTGAATCTTTGATTTCATTTTAAGTTTTTCTAATTTTTAAAGTATTGTTCACAAAAATATAAAAAAATAAGTAGCATTATCAAAAAGTTTAAAAAATGCCAAAATATTTACAGTATAAGGATTTGTTATTAGTCTTAGTTTTTATATAAATTCTAATTATTAAAAGTCGATTTACCAGCGTTCGTTTAAGCCGTCCTGACCGAAAATCCGAAAAGATGCTCGGCAGTTACAAAAAACACGCTTAAATGTGTTTAAAATCGAATTTAGATGTTTTTTATGATATAAATGTGCGAAGAATATTCAAAATTCTTCTTAGCGCGCAAATTTGATTGTAATCCGATGAAAAAAGCTTTGATAAAATTCATTTTCCCAGATTTGTATTTTTCAGATAATAAACTCACATAAAAAGAATCAAATTTCATTGGAAGTACTTTTTCCAATTTCATTTCTTCTTTTTCGAAAAGTAATTTAATTGCCATTTTCGAAAAATGCCAAAAGTGGATGGGTGCATCATAAGCCGCCCAAAATTTTCCGTAATGTTTTGCATCGAATGATTTGAAATTTGGAACCGCAATAATTAATGTTCCTGTTGGTTTCAACAATCGTTTCAATTCTTTGATTTGCTTGTCTAAATCTGGTACGTGTTCTAAAACGTGCCACATCGAAATCACGTCAAAGGATTGATTTTCTAATTCATTCGTTAGGTCTACAAAAGAAACGCCTTTATTTATAGCAATAGATTTTGCTTTTTCGCTTGGCTCCACTCCTATTGTTTGCCAACCATCATTTTTAGCAACCGACAAAAATTCTCCTGTTCCTGCACCAATATCAAGAAGTTGTCCTTTATTAGATTGCAGTGAGTTTATTAAACTAAGTTTGTTTTTTAAAGCAATACTTTTTATAAAATGATATAATTTTTCAAACAAAGAACGTTTGTTATCAGTATGAGAAATATAATCTTCACTTTCGTAATACTTTCCTAAATTTTCTATACTTGGTTGCGGAAAAGTGATTAACATATCCAAAGTTTCGTCTTTGTACAATTCGAAAGTTTCTTTAGAAACTGAATAATCTTTTACAGTAAGAAAATATTTTTTATTTGAAATGTCCATTTATTTATTTATTTTATTCTTTTTTAAAATTCTCAACAATACCCTGCATTGACAAAGTAGTTTCACGTGGAACAAATTAATCTTAGATTAAAATTAGCGCCCCATATAAATTAACAATACCGAAACATCACTTGGAGAAACCCCACTAATTCTGGAAGCCTGCGAAATTGTTACGGGACGAATCTTACTTAATTTTTGTCTGGCTTCAATCGACATTGATTTGATTTTGCTGTAATCAAAATTCTCTGGAATTTTTGCGTCTTCTAAGCGCGTTAGTTTATTAGCATTATTCCTTTCTTTTTCAATATAACCAGAATACTTCACTTGGATTTCGGCTTGTTCTAATATTTCTTGATCTAAATTGTTTTCTGCAACATAAGCTGCTACTTTTTCGAATTTAATAATATCTTCCAATTCAATCTGTGGACGAGAAAACACTTTAAACATTTTATCACCTTGTGTTATCAAAGCAGTATCTTTTGATTCTAAAATAGGATTTGCTTCCGCGACTGAAACACTTGTCTCTTTAAAGAAAGCAACCATTTTTTCAGATTCGTTCAATTTATGTTCCATTCTGCGCAAACGCTTTTCCGAAGCAAGACCAATTTCGTATGCCATTGGAGTTAATCTAAAATCCGCATTATCCTGACGTAATAAAGTTCTATATTCGGCACGAGAAGTAAACATTCTATAGGGTTCTTCGGTTCCTTTTGTAATTAAATCATCAATTAAAACTCCAATATAAGCTTCATCTCTTTTTAAAATAAGAGGGGCTTTTTCTTGAACTTTCAATGCCGCATTAATTCCTGCCATTAATCCTTGGGAAGCTGCTTCTTCATATCCTGTTGTTCCATTAATTTGCCCAGCGAAATATAAACCTTCCACTAATTTAGTTTCTAAGGTATGTTTCAATTGCGTTGGCGGGAAATAATCATATTCGATAGCGTAACCAGGACGAAAAAATTTCACTTTTTCGAAACCCACAACAGAACGCAATGCTTTAAATTGAATATCTTCAGGAAGCGATGTGGAAAAACCATTTACATAAACTTCACAAGTTTTCCACCCTTCTGGTTCTACAAATAATTGATGCCTTTCTTTATCTGCAAAACGATTAATCTTATCCTCAATGGAGGGACAATATCTAGGGCCAAGACTTTTTATTCTTCCATTAAACATTGGAGAACGATCAAAACCTTCTCGTAATATATCATGAACTTCAAGAGAAGTATAGGTCATATGACAAGATCTTTGATGAATCAAAGGCTGCGTAATGTCAGAATATGAAAATTTATCTGGCTTAGCATCTCCCTTTTCTTCATTCATTTTAGAATAATCCAAAGAACGACCATCAACTCTTGGTGGGGTTCCCGTTTTCATTCTTCCGGATTGAAAACCTGCTTGGACTAAATCTTCAGTAATTCCGTAAGCAGCACTTTCTCCTGCTCTTCCACCACCAAATTGTTTTTCGCCAATATGAATTAAACCATTCAAAAAGGTTCCATTAGTCAACACAACCGATTTGGCTTTAATTTCAATTCCAAGCGAAGTTCGTATGCCTTTTATTTTACCGTTTTCGATGATCAATCCTTTTACCATTTCTTGATAAAAATCAAGATTTGCCGTTCCTTCAAGCATCAACCTCCATTCTTCGGCAAAACGCATTCTATCACTTTGAACTCTCGGCGACCACATTGCAGGGCCTTTTGACTTATTCAACATCTTGAATTGAATTGCTGTTTTGTCTGAAACAATTCCAGAATAACCACCAAGCGCATCAATTTCGCGAACAATTTGTCCTTTTGCAATACCACCCATAGCTGGATTACAAGACATTTGAGCAATGTTTTGCAAACTCATTGTAACCAACAAAGTTGTCGAACCAAGATTAGCAGCCGCGGCAGCAGCCTCACAACCAGCGTGACCAGCACCAACAACAATTACATCATATTCTTCTTGAAACATTTTATATTGAGGTTTTTATAATTTTATATTCTACCTTTATAATGCAGAACGATACTCTTATTCTTTTTGTTCCACGTGAAACATTATATATACTAAAAATTGATAAAAAACTATTGTTCCACGTGAAACATAGCTAATTTTTCATCCTCTTTACTTCTCATTAAAAGCTCGTCTTTATCTGTTTTATCTTTATATCCACAATAATGTAAAACGCCGTGAACTAATACCCGCTTTAATTCATTGTCGAAAGAAACGTTGAAATCAGAAGCGTTGTCTAAAACCCTTTCAATGGAAATAAAAATATCGCCGTGCAACTCATTTCCAACCGTGTAATCAAAACTGATGATGTCTGTTAAAGTGTCGTGTCCTAAATGCTCTAAATTGATTTTGTGCAAATAATCATCGTCACAAAAAATATAATTAATTTCACCTTCTTTCTTGTTTTCTGATGTAATTACATCAGAAATCCATTTAGAAATAGCTTCTTCATTCTCGAGATTAAAATCGAATTCGTAGTTAAAGTTGATCATTTTTTATTGAAATATACTTGTGCTTTATGATTAAAATTTGTTCGCAAAGGTAAGGATTGTCTATTTAATATTTCTACACTATTTAAATATTCAAACAAAGCCGTTGGAAGCGGTTTAGATTGAATAGAAAATATCTTTTTATTGGTTTCGGATTGACGTTTGTTTTCTTCACCTTGTTGCTGTAAAGCTGTACTTAATTTCAACAATTCTTGTTTAACATTCACTATTTTTTGCAATGTTTCGTTTTTAAAACCCTTGTTCAAAAGCTGTTTTTCAAGCTGTTTCATTTGCTCTAAAGCATTTTGACTATTACCCCTAAAACCTTGTTTTTCTAATTCATTTTGTAGCGCATCTCGTAATTGTTTTTGTTCTTTATAAATTTGCATAATCGCTTTAGCGTCTCCTTCTCCATCTTGACCATCCACACCAGATTTTCCTTCAGATCCAGATTTATTTCCTTCATTACCTTTATCACCTTCTTTACCTTCTCCGGGTTTATTACCTTTTTCCAAACCTTGTTTAACCTTATCGCCAAGTCCTTGTTGCTTCATAATAATGTCAGACAATTGCATACCTTCTCCTTGACCTGGCTTGGGTTTTCCAGCACCCATACTAGACATAGACATTTGCAAATTATTTAAAACGTCAGCAAGTAAATTAGCTAATGTGTTAGATGATGATACAGCATATTGTTGATGAGAAACTCCTTTTGAAACTTGTGCATCCGCTAAACTTTCAAGAGATTTATCTAAATTATATTGGACATTCCCAATATGTTTAGTTATATTTTCTCCGATTTTAGGGTTTCGTAAAGACATCGCAAATAAGCTATCATCAATATGTTTGAACTGCAATTTTAAATCCTGTTGAGTTTTTAAATTCTTATTAAAAGCAGGTGATCCAATACTAAAAGTTTTAAACTTTGTCATTAAATCTTCTTGTGAAAATGAGAATGCAAGAAGATTATCCAGAACCTGTCGCATCATAGTAATATCCTCTGAAAGTTGTTCCATTTCACCTCGATCAATACTTTGCTCCATTTTCTGAACCATTTGTTTCATCTTTTTAGCAGCACTTTTTTGCTTCGGTTTGGCTTTTGAATTATTCTCTCTTTGCAATTCATCAGAAGCTTTTTGTAAATCATCATCAATACTTTTTTGTTGATCCTTGTCAATTGGAATATCCAATGGTTTTTTAAGTTCTTTATTATCTTTTGCCAAATCCTTTAAATCTGATTGAATTTTATCAAATTCAATATTAATTTCAGTTTGATTTTTAGAATTATTTTCTTTGTCTTTGTTAGATAAATTATCTTGTTTATCGGAAAGTTTTTCTAATTTAGCTTTTAATTGTTCAGCCTTTTTTTGGACATAATACTTCTTTGTAAGTTCGACCAATTGCTCCAAACTCTTAGATTGATTTTTAGCGTTTTGTTTAAACTTATCCATTTTATCCATCAAGTCTTCTTGCTTAATTTTATCATTTAATTCTTTAAGTTCATCTAATAACTTTTTGTTTTTTTCTAAATCTTTATCAACATTATCCAAACGTTTTTGCAAATCTCCTTTGAATTCGTCTTTTTTATCCGTTTTGAACTTATCGAGATTATCCTTCATTTTTTCAACAAATTCTTTCATCATCTTATCTTGCTGATCTTGTTTGTTTAGAAAATCATTAATTTTTTGTTGATCTTTAAATTCAAATTTATCTTTCTCTTTTCCAGTTTTCTGTAATTTTTCTAAATCAGAAATTTGTTTATCTTGATTTTTTAAAGACTTTTCTAAACTATTAATGTTACTATTTTGAAATTGAAATTCTTGATCCTCTTTCTCTTCCATAGTTAAAATACGATTCGAAAAAACAGAAGATTTAGAACTTTTAAAATTATGAAGTGCATCATTATCGAAAACCTCAAAATAATATTCATACAAAACACCTTGATCAACAGGAAGCGAACCAGGAAAAGAAAAAACAAATTGATCGTTAAAAGCAGATTTAATTGCAATTGTTCCATGTTTAACAGCTTCTGGCTTGTTTTTTGGATAATAAACAATCAGAAGCTTAGACAATCCATAATCGTCCGAAATCTGACCTAAAACATAGCTTTTATCAATCTTTAAACTGTCTGGAGCATGGTTAACATTGATGGATGGAAATTGATCTTTGATTATTGAAAGCTGATAACTCAACTTTTCATAGTTTTTTACTTTAGTATTCGAAGTAAGAATTTGATATTCTGTGTTTTGTAAAATTTGTTTCGATAAAAAAAACAAATTATCTGTTTTGGAAAAAGAAGAAATGGTACTCAAATCCTTCCAATTAATGCTTTGCGTGGCTTGCGCATTAATTTTCCAAGTAACACGAGTCCCTTCTGGAATAATGGCATTTCCATTACCTTTGATAATCTCAGGTTTCTTATTTAAATAATTAGGGAAATTAATAACCATTTCAAAATCTGCAATCGATGGAACGCTAATTACATTCAGTTGATAATCTGGGGAAGAAATTGCATTCGCCTCCACGTGAAACGAGATAGAAGAAATAGGTTTTTCAATTTCAAATTGGAATTCGCCCACTTTATTACTTTCCATAAAATAACTTTCGTCACCAATGAAAATCAATGCATTCTCAGGAATCACTTTACCTTCAGTTTTAATTCTAATTATAAAGTTTTGATTCTGTTCTGTTTGTAATTTAGGATTTAAAACCACAAATTGAAATGGAGCAGGTGGCAAAAATTGATCTTGAAAATGCACTACCCTATTCAAACTTTGAGAAATTATTTTACTGTTACCAGAAATATAGAAAAGAGCAAAAAACAAAATTGGAACTAAAGCCAAAGGCAAGTATTTTCGATTTGAATTAAAATTAATTGCATTGCCAAAAGGAATTGGCTGCAACGAATTTGCTTTTTGTTCTATAGATGCCAACAATAATTCGGATTGATTTTTGTCATTCGACAATTGAAGAAAATTTGTAAGCCTGTCTCTAACCTCAGGAAAATGATTTCCAATAATGGAAGAAGCTTCTTTGTAATCTATTCCTTTTTTGAATTTAAATAATTGGAAAATTGGAAATAAAATAAACCGTAAAAAAAGAAAAACTTCTACACCAACAAAAATCCAAAATAAAAACGTTCTCCCCATCGGCTTAAGCCAAAGAAAATATTCTATAAAAAGCGTGAACAAGAAATACAACAATCCCAAACCGATGAAGAAAATAATACCTCGTATCAATTCATTGGTGTAAAACTTCTTAATAAAAAGTTCTAGCTTTTGATAAATAAAATTTGAAGATTCCAAAATTCTAAGTTGTTTTTAAAACCGATAAAAGTAACCATTTATAAATTCTGTTAATGTTAAAAAATAAATAAAGGAAAAAATTACTAATTTGGTTGTTTTTTGATTTTTTTTTATAAAAAAATTTAACCATATAAGGAATTTAAGAACATAAAAAATTTGTATTAAAACAACTTAAATGAGCTAAATTGCCTTATATGGTAACTTAAAAAAAGAACTTCTTATATTTGCATCAAAATTTATAAAATGTCAAAGCAAGTTCGAGTGCGTTTTGCACCAAGTCCAACTGGACCTTTACATATTGGCGGTGTACGTACTGCCCTATTCAATTATTTATTTGCCAAAAAAAATAACGGCGTTTTCTTTCTTCGAATTGAAGATACCGATCAAAATCGTTTTGTTCCTGGAGCAGAAGAATACATCATGGAAGCACTAGAATGGTTAGGAATTGCACCAGATGAAACCATTAGAAAAAATGAAAAATTTGGGCCCTACAAACAATCCGAAAGAAAGCATTTATATAAAGAATATACCGATTTATTGATTAATTCAGGAAATGCTTATTATGCTTTTGACACTTCCGAAGCATTAGATTTTCATAGAAAACAACACGAAGAGCAAGGAAAAACATTTATTTATAACTGGCATAATCGTGAAAAACTAGATACTTCTTTAGTAATTTCAGCCGAAGAAACAGCGAAAAGAATTGCCAATGGCGAGGATTTCGTCATTCGTTTTAAAACACCGGTTAATGAAACTTTGCATTTGCACGACATCATTCGTGGCGAAGTAAAATTTGAAACCAATCTTCTTGACGATAAAGTTTTATTCAAAAGTGATGGAATGCCAACTTATCATTTAGCCAATATTGTTGATGACCATTTAATGGAAACTTCACATGTAATTCGTGGTGAAGAATGGTTACCGTCAATGCCGTTACACGTTTTATTGTACCGAGCCTTTGGTTGGGAAGCACCGGAATTTGCACATTTACCTTTGATTTTGAAACCTATTGGAAACGGAAAATTATCAAAACGTGACGGTGATAAATTAGGATTTCCAGTGTTTCCTTTAAATTGGATGGATCCAAAAACAGGAGAAACTTCTTCAGGTTACAGAGAAAAAGGATTTTTTCCGGAAACAGTAATCAACTTTTTAGCTTTATTAGGGTGGAATGACGGAACCGAAAAAGAGTTGTTTTCTTTGGAAGAATTAGCTAATTCTTTCGATTTGAAAAGAGTTCACAAAGCGGGTGCCAAATTTGATCCTGAAAAAAACAAATGGTTCAACCATCAATATTTAATAAAAAAAGAAGATGCTAATTTAGCGAAAAGCTTCTCTTCTATTGTAGCTGAAAAGGGTTTCTCGACTGCGCTCGAAAAGACAAAATTGGAAAAAATAGTTTCACTAATAAAAGAGCGTGCTCATTTTGTTTCAGAATTCTGGGAATTGAGTGATTTCTTTTTTGTTGCTCCAACTGTTTACGATGAAAAAGCTTCGAAAAATTGGAAGCAAGAGACGCCGGCTTTGATGCAAGAATTGATTTCAGTTCTTGAAGAAATAACTGATTTTACTTCGATAAATATTGAAACAATTGTTAAAGATTGGATGACGAAAAATGAAATTGGAATGGGAAAAGTTATGCAACCATTTCGCTTGAGTTTAGTTGGAGCTTTGAAAGGTCCACACTTATTTGACATCGTAGAACTCATTGGAAAAGAAGAAACAATAAAAAGAATTGAGAAAGCAATAGATTCTCTTTAGTCTTTAAATAAATATTTTAAAGCTTCCAAACTTTATAAGTTTGGAAGCTTTTTTTATAAATAAATAATCAAATTTCCATTCAAGATTCCCGAATTTCCTTTAAAATTAACACCTAAATTTTTGCTATTCAAATTCCCAAGCATATTATTTATGCCGTATTGATAAGAAATATTCACACGGAAATGCTTTGCTCCCGCAGTAATTCCTACTGTTGGATAAAAATTAAATTTAGAAATATCTTCAATATCTTTGACCAATAATGTCGTACCTGATATGATATTATTTTCATTCGAATAGTCGGTTTTGAGTTTGCCGTTTATTTGAACGGTTGGTCCAAACTCAAAATTTAAATGATTTTCTATTATTCTATAGCTCAGTAATAATGAAATTTGAGCAGATGATAATTTGAAATTTACATCAGCATTCGACACAAAACCACTTTTGGTGGCAACCAAAAAATTGTTTTCGCTAAACTGCATTCCATAAACCATATCCCAATCGTTATAGAAATTTCCGCGCATAGAAAGACCAGCATTCCACCCTGAAGCAGGTTTGGTTTGGAAATTATTCGTATTCAAAGTAAATTGGTTTACACCAAAAGTAATTCCAATTCGATTTGAATCACGATATTCATATTGCGAAAAACCAGCAATCGAAATCAAAATAAAGACTGTGGTAAAATATAACTTTTTCATAAAATGATTTTAAACAAGAACAAACCTAAAGATTTTTTGTAATTTAACAGTGTTTTTTAACCTAAATTATATATCTCAAATGGAACCATTTTTAATTATTTTACTTTTAGCTGGCTTATCTATTTTGTTTTCCTCTTTTTTTACTGTCAAACAACAAACAGCTGTTGTTGTAGAACGTTTTGGAAAATTTACCGGAATTCGGCAATCGGGTTTACAGTTTAAATTACCTATAATAGACAAAATTGCGGGTCGCGTAAACCTCAAAATACAACAATTAGATGTTATTATTGAAACGCAAACAAAAGATAATGTTTTTATCAAAATGAAAGTTTCGGTACAGTTTAAAGTAATTCCAGAACATGTATACGAAGCATTTTACAAACTTGAATATCCGCATGACCAAATTACAGCTTACGTTTTTGATGTAGTTCGTGCCGAAGTTCCAAAACTAATTCTGGATGATGTTTTTGTACGCAAAGATGATGTTGCTATTGCCGTAAAGCGAGAGTTGAATGAAGCAATGACGACGTATGGCTACGATATTATCAATACATTGGTAACTGATATTGACCCTGATATTCAAGTAAAAAACGCGATGAACAGAATTAATGCTGCCGAAAGAGAAAAAACTGCCGCTATGTTTGAGTCTGAAGCTCAACGAATTAGAATTGTTGCGAAAGCAAAAGCTGAGGCCGAAAGTAAAAAACTACAAGGACAAGGTATAGCTGATCAACGTCGAGAAATTGCTCGCGGATTAGTAGAAAGTGTAGAAGTCTTGAACCAGGTAGGAATCAACTCGCAAGAAGCATCTGCATTAATCGTGATCACACAACATTACGATACGCTACAAGCTATTGGTGCAGACACAAACTCTAACTTGATTTTGTTGCCTAATTCGCCACAAGCCGCTAGCGATATGCTGAATACAATGGTTACAAGTTTTACGGCATCGAATATAATTGGGGAACAAATGAAAATACAACCAAAAAGAGTAAAATCGAAAAATCATACTTCAACAGATTATAATCCTAGCGATACATCAAATCCAGATTCTCAAAAGTAAATAATGTACAAATTGTATAAAAAAAGAGGCTTAATTGCCTCTTTTCTTTTTAGATAACCAATTGATAAGAATTGGAATTGTATTTCTAAGAATCATTCCGTATGTTTTAGAAAGAATCGATTTATAAGAACCAACAACTTCTCCAACAATATTTTGTGGCGATAACTCTTCTTTTACTTTATTAACATTCAAAATCATCTTTTGAAAACTGAGTTCTTTTTCCAGCTTCAAAATTTTAAGCTCTAATTCTATTTGTTCGTAGGAAGAATATTTTTTGGTTTCCATAATTTAGTCATTAAAAAAGATTTCTGAGAATTTCTCCAAAATTGGTCCTTCAACAAATTTATCTTTAACCAAGAATAAAAGTCCTGTTATAACAAAATAAATTCCACCAACAATTAAAAATCCCAAAGAATTACTATCAAAATATTGACCAATAGCAAAAGCTCCGGCAATCGAACAAAATAATAAAACCATTAAAAAACACAAAAAAATCAAAGTAACTTTTACAATCATTGTCATAGATTTCATTGCCACTTTGAAACCTTTCAATTTGTAGTAAGCAATATTACTTTCGACAAAAATCTGTGCTTGATCCTGAATATTTTCGGTATGTTCTTTTAGTTCTTCAAAAGCCATAATTGATATTTTTTAGGAATTCTGTTTTGAGGTTGAAGAAGTTTCTTTTTGAAGTTTGGCATTTTGCAATTTCAAGTCGGCCAATTTTGCTTCTAAAAGTGTAATTATATCTTCGGTCTTATTACTCATATTCGAAACAATATCTTCAAAAGTTTCTTCCAAATCATTTTTTGCGATTGAAAATTTATGTTTCAATTCATCGGAAACATTTTCAAATTTATGTTTGAAATCATTTTTGGCATCATCAAAACTATCTTTTATTTTTTCTCTGGTTCTAGTGCCTTTATCTGGAGCAAATAAAATTCCGATTCCTGCTCCAATAACTGCTCCTGACAAAACAGCTAATAATGTATTTCCTGCATTGTTTGACATGATTTTACTATTTAAATTAATAATGTATTAAAGTTACGACATTTATTAACACCGCAATGTTAATAAGCCGTTAAAGTGGTTCTTATTTACTTAAAAACTGAAATAAATAGGCATATTTGGACAAATATTTAAGAAACATAAAAGAAGTTGCGAAGCTTAAAAAAGTGTCTTAAAATGAATTTATGAAGGCTGTTTTAAATCAAAAAAAATTATAAAAAACAACTATTGCATCAATTTTTACAATAATAAAAAAAGCGCCTTATAAAAGCGCTTTTGATAGTTTTTATTTATTATCTTTTTAAAGGAGGGATCTTATATAAATTTCTTTCTCAGATGCGTTTTTTGATAAATTTGAATTTAAATAATCATTATAAAATTCATTTCTAATATCATCTTTATCATAATCTCTAAGATTTAAAAGTGCTTCATATCTTACATAAGTAGATTCACTTCTAAGAGACATTGCAAATAATTTTTTTATATCATCTTTTTCAAAATCATAAGATTTCAAATGTGAATATTTCATAAAAAATTGGGCAAACAACAAAGAACTTTTATTGTTATTAATATTTTTCTTCAAGGAATTTCGCAATAAACTATAATTGGCAATTCCGACCAAGGTCGCTCTTATTGAATTTTCAATAACAAGTCTTTCATCTTCAGTTTCAACTTTAAAATATTTATTGATTTCTTTTAAAGCATTATTAATGCTATTTTCCTCTTTTTTGCCTTTTTCTTCCCAAGCATCTTTAAGTCCAACTGTTTTGTTAAACACTAATTTTGAAGCGGTTGAATCTTTATCAACATTGAAATAACCCAAACGTTGAAACTGTAATTTTTCACCTGATTGAACGGTAGATA
>CANBWX010000030.1 GCA_947373225.1 Flavobacteriaceae bacterium
ACTTTAGCGATTGCTGATTATGAAAAAGCTTCCACAATTCAGGTATACCCAAATCCAGCATCAACTTATTTTACTTTAAATGGCAATACATCCAAAGTGCAATTGTTTTCCATTTCGGGACAATTAGTAAAAAGTTTTAATGCAAATCAGTCTGCACATCAATTTGATATTACTGATTTAAACAAAGGGCTTTATATTGTAAAAGTATTTAATGAAAACAATGAAGTAGAAGTAATGAAATTAGTAAAAAATTAAGAATGAAAAGCACTTGATTTTTAGTAGTTTAAAGAAAGGCTGTCCCTAAAAGACAGCTTTTCTTTTTATAAACTTCTTACTAAAAAAGGGTTGAATTCGGAGAGAAAATCCAAAAAAAAAGCCTTAAACCCTTTCTTTATAAGAGATTAAGACTTTATTAAAGTGCGGATAATAGGACTCGAACCTACACGCCTTGCGGCACCAGATCCTAAGTCTGGCATGTCTACCAATTTCACCATATCCGCGTAATTGTGGGTGCAAATATAAACATAACTTCCAACTTTCAAAGAAAATTATCCAAAAATATTTAGTCTCTTTTTTGTACTTTTGAAAGTACTTAAATTTAAACAAATATATGGAAACCATAAAAGCTTACGTTCAACAACATAAAGACCGTTTTATCAACGAATTAGTCGAATTATTGAAGATTCCTTCCGTGAGTGCCGACCCCGCTTTTCATCAAGATATAATTAAAACCGCCCATACCGTGAAAGCAAGTCTGGAAAAAGCAGGCTGCGATTTTGTCGAAATTTGCGAAACACCGGGAAACCCAATCGTTTATGGCGAGAAAACCATCGACCCAGCTTTACCAACCGTTTTGGTTTACGGACATTATGATGTGCAACCAGCAGATCCTATCGAATTATGGACTTCTCCTCCTTTCGAACCTGTGATCAAAAAAACCAAAATTCATCCCGAAGGCGCTATTTTCGCACGTGGTTCTTGCGACGATAAAGGTCAAATGTACATGCACGTGAAAGCATTGGAATATATGATTCAATCCAAAACTTTGCCTTGCAACGTAAAATTCATGATTGAAGGCGAAGAAGAAATTGGATCAAAAAGTTTAAGTTGGTTTGTAGAACGCAACCAAGAAAAACTGAAAAATGATGTGATTTTAATTTCGGATACCGGAATGATTTCTAATCAGCAACCTTCAATCACGACAGGATTGCGCGGTTTGAGTTACGTAGAAGTCGAAGTTACAGGCCCTAATCGCGACTTACATTCTGGACTTTATGGTGGTGCAGTTGCTAACCCGATAAACGTTTTGGCAAAAATGATTGCTTCTCTTCATGACGTAAACAACCATATTACTATTCCCGGTTTTTATAATAATGTAGAAGAATTATCTGCAGAGGAAAGAGCCGAAATGGCAAAAGCTCCTTTTAATCTGGAAGATTATAAAAAAGCATTAGACTTGAATGATGTATATGGTGAAAAAGGTTATGTAACCAATGAAAGAAACTCTATAAGACCAACACTTGACGTAAACGGAATTTGGGGCGGATATACTGGTGAAGGAGCAAAAACCGTTATTGCAAGTCAGGCTTTCGCCAAAATTTCGATGCGATTAGTACCCAATCAAGATTGGGAGGAAATCACAGAATTATTTACCAAACATTTCATCAACATTGCTCCTGCTGGTGTGAAAGTGAAAGTAAAAGCGCACCACGGCGGACAAGGTTATGTGACACCAACGGACAGCATTGGCTACAAAGCCGCTAATAAAGCCTATACCGAAACCTTTGGAGTTTCCGCAATTCCAGTCCGTTCTGGTGGAAGTATTCCTATTGTGGCTTTGTTCGAAAAGGAATTAAAAAGCAAAACAATTTTAATGGGGTTTGGTTTAGATAGCGATGCGATTCACTCGCCAAACGAACATTTTGGTGTTTTCAATTACTTAAAAGGCATTGAAACCATTCCGTTGTTTTACAAATATTTTGTAGAGATGTCGAAATAATTATTTTTTGGACACAGATGAGACGGATTCGCAAAAGCGAAAACACGGATAAAACGGATTTTTTAAACTATATTTAGCAAGACACAAAATCCGTTTATAAAGTTTTTTAATCGATATACGTTTCGTAATTTTCAATCTTCATCAACAGGCGTTTCTCTAAATATTCGTTTCCACCTTTCAATTTTTCTACTATTATTTTGGCTTCTTGCTGGTATTTTATCTTTTTGGGATTATCCCAATAGGAAGGTGGCGATTGCAAATTTGTAATTCTGTCGGCCAATTTCACTGCCCAAACCTCTTTCCTCAATTTTTGAATTCGGTTCAAGCTATCCAACATTGCCTCTTCTTTTGACAAATTATTATTTTTTGTCAAAGCCAAGACACCTTCGGCAACTTCAATACCAAATGCGGTGACTAATTCATCAAAAACTACATCTGTATCTTCCAAAGTGTCGTGCAACAATGCAACTTGTATTGCAAAACTCACGTCAAAATCAGTCGTTTCTTTTGAAGCAAGCATAATTTCCATTGCAACATTACTTAAATGAACTACATACGGAAGATTAGTTCCTGGAATAGTTTGTTCTTTATCTAAATGCTTTAAGGTTGCAAATTTTATTGTTTCTTGATAAAGTGTTTGGGTATTCATTTTATTCTTATTTGTGTAGTTTTATTCTTGAATTCTAATGGATTGTAAAAATATAAATAATAACAATTGATTTACAAATGTTTTGTCGATTTGTCGAAATAAATATTTTTTGGGCGTAGATAAAAACGAATTTTTAAACTGTATTTAACAACACATAAAAATCCGTTTCATCAGCGTTCGTTCTATTTTTAACTTATTTGTCTGGATTATAACCCAAATAAGGAACAGCTTGTTCATTGAAAACAACACCATATTCTTCGAGTTCTTTCAAAATAGGCAAATACACTTCTTCTCGAATTGGGAGCTGAACGCCGGGTGTTTTTATCTTGCCATTTAGGATTAATAAGGTCGCCATTGCAACGGGTAAACCAACCGTTTTCGCCATAGCAGTATAAGTTTGGTTTTCGCCAAGGCAAACCATTTTCGAATCTATTTGCTCTTTTTTGCCATTCAATTCGTAACCAAATTTATGATACATCACAATCATATCTTTGTCGTGGGGCTGAAGCGTCCAACTATCACCAAGAATTTTTTCGAGAATTTGTGCTGGAGTGGCATTTTTCAATCCTACTTTTTTGTTGCGATTGAATAAATCTAATTCCAACAATTTATCCCACATAATATCATCTTGGTCAATTTTTAAAATCAAACGCATTTTTATTTCGACAGAATCTGTCGGGTGATATGGCAAGAATGAATTCACAAATTCGCGATAACTCATATTCTCAGAATCTTCCATAACATAGCTGTCATCGGTCATACCGAGTTGTACAAACATATTCCAAGCTTTCGAAAAACCCACTCTACGAATGGTTCCTCGGTATAAAGTAAGGATATTGTTCAAGCCATAAATATCAAGATATTTTAGAGAATCTCGGTTCGAATACGCTTCAAAACGACCGTAACCTTCAACTTCTAGAAATTCGGTTCTGCGAAATAAATTCCAATACGGAATGTATTTATAAGTTCCTTCCTGAATGAATTTTGCAGCTCCGCCTTGTCCTGCAAGAACCACATTTCGCGGTGCCCAAGTAAATTTATAATTCCACACATTCGTATCTGATTCTGGCGCAACCAAGCCTCCACAGAAAGATTCAAATAAAAGCATCTTTCCCCCTTTTTTCCTTATTTCATTGATAACTTTCATGGCGCTCATGTGATCTATTCCGGGATCAAGCCCAACTTCGTTCATGAAAATCAAATTGTTTTCTTTGGCCAAAGCATCTAATTCTTGCATGTTATCACTAATATAAGAAGCAGTAACCATGTGTTTTTTATACACAATGCAATCTTTGGCAACCTCAATATGAAGATGAGCAGGCAACATCGAAATAACAATATCCGCTTTTTGAATAGCTGTATTTCTTTGATTTTTGTCAAAAATATCTAAAGCAATAGCAGTCGCATTAGGATGATTAATTGTCTTGTTTTGAGCTGAAGCGAATGACAAATCACCAATAACAAGATGTAAATCTTCGGCTTCTGATTTATTTAAAAGATATTGAATTAGCGACGAAGCCGATCTACCTGCTCCAATGATTAGAATTGTTCTCATGATTAAATAAATATAACACAAATATACTAAATTGTTGTATTTATAACAATTTATTCCAAACAAAAAGTATCGTTAAAATTATTTATGTTTGAATAGAAAGAGATACTTTTGCATTAAAATAAAAAACAAAATGGACAGAAAAATAATTTCTACAGGAGCATTTTTCGGAATGTTAGCTATCATTTTAGGAGCATTTGGCGCACACGCCTTAAAAAAAGTTTTGTCCCTTGAAGAACTTACTACATTCGAAACTGGAGTAAAATATCAGATGTATCATGCCTTGTTTTTGTTGTTCATTGGCATAACAAATGAGCTCACTCCGAAGACTAAAAAAACGATCCATAATTTGGTGATTTTTGGTGTACTATTCTTTTCAGGTTCCATTTATTTATTGGCAACAAAAAATCTAACCTCAATAGATTTCAAAACAATTGGATTTGTGACTCCTATAGGCGGACTCCTATTAATACTAGCCTGGAGCGTTTTATTATTCAATTTGGTAAAGAAAAAATCATAAAGTTTGGATAAAAAAATTGTATCTGAATTATAAGTTCTACTTTTGCGCCAAATAAATTAAACACACAACACACAAATTTATGGACAATTACGCCTTATTTACGAAATCGATTGCGCTAGAAAATCTAGGAATCAAAAACGCAACCATTCATTATCAACTATCTGCCGAAGAATTACACGAGAAAACCTTGCAATCTGGTCAAGGAATTGAGAACTCAACTGGAGCCTTAGCTGTTAACACCGGAGAATTTACAGGTCGATCTCCTAAAGACCGATTTATTGTAAAAGACAGCATCACTGAAGACAAAGTTTGGTGGGGAAATGTCAATATTCCTTTCGAACCTGCAGCTTTTGACGCTTTATACAATAAAGTTACTGCCTATTTATCGAATAAAGAGGTTTTTATAAGGGATTCCTATGTATGTGCCGATGCAAATTATAGATTAAATGTGCGTGTAGTAACCGAAACTGCTTGGGCAAATTTATTTTGTTTCAACATGTTTTTGAGACCAGAAGCAGAAGAATTAGAAAATTTTACTCCTGAATGGACTTTGATTTGTGCACCCGGTTTTCTTGCTGACCCAGCTGTTGATGGAACTCGTCAAAGCAATTTTGCCATTTTAGACTTCACCAAAAAAATTGTTTTAATTGGCGGAACTGGTTATACAGGCGAAATGAAAAAAGGAATTTTTTCAGCATTAAATTTTATCATGCCAGTTTTCAAAAACACTTTGCCAATGCACTGTAGTGCAAATGTAGGCGACGAAGGCGATACAGCCATTTTCTTTGGATTATCAGGAACAGGAAAAACAACTTTATCGGCCGATCCTGCTCGAAAATTGATTGGAGATGACGAACATGGATGGACAAATGAGAATACAGTTTTCAATTTTGAAGGCGGTTGTTATGCAAAAGTGATTAATCTTTCGGATGAAAACGAACCCGATATTTTTAGAGCCATAAAAAAAGGCGCTATTTTAGAAAATGTAGTTTTCAAAAAAGGAACAAATGAAGTTGATTTTGAAGACATTTCGATAACGCCAAATACTCGCGTAAGTTATCCTATATATCACATCGATAACATTCAGCCTGGCTCAATTGGTAAAAATCCAAAAAACATATTCTTCCTAACGGCAGATTCATTTGGCATTTTACCTCCAATTTCTAAGTTAACACCAGGTCAAGCTGCTTACCACTTTATTTCTGGTTATACTGCAAAAGTTGCCGGAACCGAAGCTGGTGTTACTGAACCTCAACCTAACTTTTCAGCTTGTTTTGGCGCGCCATTTATGCCGTTGCATCCAACAAAATATGCTGAAATGTTGAGCAAAAAAATGAAAGATGCGAATGTAACCGTTTGGCTTATCAACACAGGTTGGACTGGCGGACCTTATGGAATAGGAAGCAGAATGAAATTGAAATTTACGCGTGCAATGATTACTGCAGCGTTAAACGGAGAATTAGACAATGTAGAATTTGTAAATCAAAAAGTGTTTGGAATTGCAATACCACAATTTTGTCCGAATGTTCCAAATGAAATTTTGAACCCAAGAAACACGTGGGAAGATAAAAATTTATACGATACGAAAGCAGTAGAATTAGCCGAAAAATTCAAAGCTAATTTTGCTAAATTTTCAGTCTTTGCCAATGCCGAAATTATGGAAGGCGCCCCACTGGTTTAGTTAATTTTTATCTTAAAAAAAGAAGAGTCACACTAATAACGTGGCTCTTCTTTTTTTAAGATAAAAATTATACAACATGCTGTAACTTTTTACGTTGAATGGGTACTAATCAGAATCATCAATCAATCAATCAATCAATCAAATCATGTTAAAACAATTCTTCATCCTCTGTTCTGGAGCCGATAAAAATCTTCTCGAAGATTGCTCAGAAGGCGAACAAACCAAATATGTGGGTATTGGCGCTACAGTTTTCTTCACTGCAGTTATGGCTTTCATCGCCAGTTCCTATGCACTTTTTACCGTTTTCGACAATCCTTTTATCGCCATGGGATTTGGACTAGTTTGGGGATTGCTTATTTTTAATTTAGATCGATTTATTGTTTCTACTATTCGAAAAAGAGACAATTTTAAAAGTGAGTTTTTGCAAGCAAGTCCTAGAATTATTTTAGCAATAATCATTGCCATCGTGATTTCGAAACCATTGGAAATTAAAATTTTCGAAAAGGAAATTAACACCGTTTTATTGAAAGAAAAAAACACAATGGCTTTGAATAACAAAAAAGAAGTCGCCAATTATTTCCAATCCGATTTAGACAAAAACAAAGCGGAAACTGCTAATCTAAAAGCAGAAATCACCAAAAAAGAGAAAGAAGTAAATACGCTTTATGAAACCTATATCACCGAAGCCGAAGGTACAAAAGGCACGATGAAATTAGGCAAAGGACCCGTTTTTAAGGAAAAAATTGCCAAACATAATTTGGCTTCCGCCGAATTGGATTCGGTTCGAAAAACCAACTTGGCAAAAATCGCCATCAACGATAAAAAAGCAGCAACATTACAAACCGATTTAGATAAAAAGGTAACCGAAACACAACCTATAATTGATGGTTTTGATGGTTTGATGGCGCGAATTAATGCCTTAGATAAATTGCCTTTAATTCCTTCTTTGTTTATCATGTTACTGTTTCTTGCCATAGAAACTTCGCCAATTATAGCCAAATTACTTTCGCCAAGAGGCGAATACGATTATAAATTAGAAGATTTAGAAACTGCCTTGAAAGCAACTTTAACACAAGACAAATATCAACGTGATTTACTAGTAAAAACTAGCGCATTGATGCACGATAAAGTCTATGAAGACATTGCTCAAGATAAAAAACTATATGATTTGCAACGCCAGAAAGCAACCGAATTACTAGAACTTCAGGCGCATAATTTTGTCGAAAAGCAGAAGAAAACGCTTTAATCGAAAGTTTTAAAATCAAAAGTCTTAAAGTCAAAAGAGAAAGTATTCACTTTTGACTTTAAGACTTTCGACTTTATGACTTATTTACATCAAACTCAAAATCTCTTTTTTGTAAGCATCGTATTCGCCTTGTAAAATCAAGCCGTTATCGAGTAGTTTTTTATAATTTTGAAGTTTTTCGAAAAGTTCATCTTGCGACAATTCATTAAATTTATTTTCAGCAACTGGAGTAGTAATTTCGGAATAATTTGAAGCTACAGGAATAATTTCGGCATAATTCGTCACTTCTTCGGTCTCCATTTCTTCAACAGTTTCTTCTGGAGAATAATCAGGAACTTGCACTTTTACTTCGTCTAATTTTGCTGCAGGATTTTTCAAAATATCCAATTGTTCTTTGGCATAAGTAAAAATCTTTCTGGCTTGAATTTTAGGAATATAGTCAATAGAAACTTGCAATTCTGTTTTGGTCGAAAACGAAAATTCAGAACCTAAAATGTTTTCTTTTACAAAAGTTCCTTCAATTACGTCCCAAGTAAAATCAATAAAATCCATTGAAAGACCAAGATTCTTAGGTTTGCAAATGATAATTCTTTTATTAGTCATCACAATACTATCCGGAAAAACGGTGATTGCTGGTTTTTTCTGAACAGCTATATAGCCTATTTCTTCGTTTCTCATCAATAAATCATTCAGTTTTGAAGTGATTTTTTCAATGGCTTTTGGATCTTGTTCTTCGTTTAGGAATTTCTTAAATTGTTCTTTCATCTTTATTATTTCAAAATTTCGTTTTCCAATATTAAATATTTAACCTTCAAACGATTTGCTATTAATTTTATTTGCAAAAGTAATGCCTAATTTTCTAATTTGAGAATTTCATTTTGAATTTTTTTGGTTAAACTTCTAAAAACCAAATCATAGGAATGATCTATCAATTCTTTGACAAATACATCGGTAACTTCACTGTTTATCTCAATGGTATTCCAATGCACTTTGCTCATGTGAAACGCTGGTTGTATAGCATCATATTGGGCTCGCAATTCTTGTGCGTATTCAGGATTGCATTTCAAATTTACTTTTGGAGTTCCATTTTCCCATTGAATTAATGACGAAAGAGCAAACATTTTTCCTCCTACTTTAAAAACCAAAGTGACATTATCAAACGGAAAATGTTCCGTAACTCCTTTTTTAGAAAGGCAATATTCGTAGAAAGTTTCGAGATTCATAACGCTAATTTTTTCCTATTTTACCAAGATGAGTAAACTTGAAACCCGACTCATATTTCAACCCATATCCCATCATTCTATCCATTGATGAATGGGCAAATAAAATAATTCCCGCAAGTTGAATTAAATGATTGGAAAAATAAATTCCAGCCAAGTAAACCATTAATGCAATCGCTCTATGATGAAATAAATTATAGAGAAATGCTCCAGTTTTGTTACCAAAAGCATAGCCAATCATCGATAAATCTGGAACCAGAATAAGAACCAGAAACCACCACCAAGTATAATCTAACTCGTTAAAAAGATAAATTCCGAAAATAAACAAGCCTAATTCCTCGAGTTTCAAAGTTATTTTCATAATTGATTTATTATGTTCAAAAAAGACAAAATTACTGAATTTACGTTTCCGAATTTATCAAAAACAAATCACTTGCAATTCCATCAGTTAAAAATTTACCTTTTTTTGTCGCTTTTAAAACATTTCCTTCAACAGAAAGTAAATTGTCATCAAGATATTTTTGTACTTGTTTTTGTAAATATTCTAAATAATCACTACCAAATTCGTTCGCTATTTTATCCAAAGAAATGCCCCAAATAGTTCGTAAACCCGTCATTATATTTTCGTTATAACGGTCTGTTTTAGATAAAATTTCAGTTTCATTTGGCAGTTTATTTTCGTCCAATGTTTTCAAATAAATAGCATTATTAGAAACATTCCAACTTCTTGAAACTCCGTCATAACTATGCGCCGAAGGGCCAATTCCTATATATTTTTTCCCCAACCAATAGGCCGAATTATTCTTTGAAAAATAATTTTCTTTTGCGAAATTCGACAATTCATAATGAATAAAATCATTGTTTTCGAGTGTTTCCACAAGAATAGAAAAATGTTCCTGCGCTAAATCATCGCTTGGTTTGGCGATTTTTCCAGTTTGAATGAGTTTGTTCAAAGCCGTTTTTGGTTCTACTGTCAAAGCATAACTCGAGATATGCGGAATGCCAAAACTCAAAGCCGTTTCGATGTTTTGTTTCCATTTTTCGTTACTCATTTGCTTCGTCTGTTCGCCATTCTGGCTCGTGTCTGGAATTCCATAAATTAAATCAAGGGAAATATTGTCGAAATATTTTGTTGCTTCTTCAAGACATTTTTTGGCTTCCGCCGAATTGTGCGCCCGATTCATCATTTGTAAATCCTCTTCAAAAAACGACTGAATCCCGATGCTTAATCGGTTAATTGGACTTTTTGATAATTCGATAATTCGTTCTTTTGATAAATCATCCGGATTGGCTTCAAGCGTTATTTCGGGGTTTTGAACAACTTCGAAATTGTTATAAACTTCATCAATTAAGAAAATAATTTCTTCAGTTGTCAAAACACTTGGAGTTCCACCTCCAAAATATATTGTTTCGATAACTTCATTTTCGTTATCACTTTTTCTCATATTGATTTCTTTGGCCAAAGCCAAAACCATTTCGTTTTTCTTCTTCATGGAAGTCGAAAAATGGAAGTCACAATAATGACAAGCTTGCTTGCAAAAAGGAATATGAATGTAGATTCCGCTCATTTTTTTACTCGTTCTTCATTTTGTTTCACAAAAGCGTCCCAACCAGTATAACTTTTTGCACCAATGACTTTTCCAGAATTAAAAAAATGACAAACTGCTGCCGCCAAACCATCTGTTGAATCGAGATTTTTTGGCAATTCCTTTAGTCCGAGAAGTTGTTGAAGCATTTTGGCAACCTGTTCTTTACTGGCATTTCCGTTACCGGTAATTGCCATTTTTATTTTTTTAGGCTCATATTCGGTGATGGGAATATCTCTCGAAAGCCCCGCCGCCATTGCCACGCCTTGCGCTCTTCCTAATTTTAACATTGATTGCACGTTTTTGCCAAAAAAAGGAGCTTCAATCGCAATTTCGTCTGGATGATGCGTTTCTATGAGTTCGATTGTACGCTCAAAAATGACTTTCAGTTTTTGATAATGATTGTCATATTTACTCAAAATCAGCTCGTTCAACTGAATAAATTCCATTTTCTTGTTGACGACTTTTATCAATCCAAAACCCATAATTGTAGTTCCTGGGTCAATTCCTAATATGATGCGCTCGTTTGCCAATTTAAATTTGTTATTTTGCAAGAATGATTTCAATACCCCACAAAGCTAAACAATTCCTGATTGTTGTCACCAAACTTTTGATTGTTGGTGGCGCATTTTATTTTATTTACAATCAACTAGCGAATAACGACAAACTCGATTGGGAGAAATTCATCGTTTTATTTAAGAAAAATCAGTCGGTTTTGGGAATTAGTTTTATCTTGTTGTTGAGTGTTTTGAATCGGTTTTTCGAAATATTGAAATGGCAAAATTTAGTTTCGTTTCTTCACAAAATTACGCTACCAGAATCTACCAAACAAGTTCTTGGCGCACTAACTGCAGGATTATTTACGCCAAATGGCGTGGGCGAATATGCTGGAAAAGCCTTGTTTTTTGAAAAATCGAAAGCAAAAAAAATCGTTTTTTTGAATTTGATTTGCAACGGAATCCAGATGATTTTGACTGTTATTTTTGGAACAATTGGTTTATGGATTCTGGGTTATCGATTTTGGGTTTTAGTAATTTTATTATCCGCTTTTGGGTTTTGGATATTGGGTTTTGGATTAAAAACGTTTAGCATTAAAGGCTATTCTATCGAAAAATTAATTCAAAAGATTAATGAAATCCCGAAAGCGATTCATCAAAAAAATATCTTTTTAGCCGTTTGTCGCTACTTGATTTTTTCACATCAATACTATTTTTTGTTTTTGGCTTTTGATGTTCACTTGCCCTATTTCACAATGATGGCAGCTATTGCTAGTGTTTATTTTCTAGCTTCTTCGTTACCAACTTTCCAATTTTTGGACTTCGCCGTAAAAGGAAGTGTTGCTGTATATTTCTTCGGAATCCTTGGCGTAAACGAATGGATTGTGGTTTTTATAAGTACTCTAATGTGGTTTTTGAATGTCGTTTTACCGGTTGTAATTGGTAGCTATTATGTGATGAATTATAAAGTCCTCTCACCGACCCAGTCATTGCGAGGCACGACGCAATATCAACCTTAATAAATTAGCATGATTTCAATTATTTTATTTTCGGTGATTTTTATTTATGCGATAACTATTGCTTGTTTGATTTATGGTTTTTCGAAAGTAAATTCCTTTGAATATATTGGCTTAGCACCAAAAACAAAATTCACAATTATTGTTCCTTTTCGAGATGAAACCGAAAATTTACCACAGCTTTTAACCAGTTTTTCGAAATTGAATTATCCAAATGATTTATTTGAAGTTATTCTCGTTGATGACTTTTCGAAAGAAGAGTTTAAAGTTCAAAATCTACCTTTTAAAGTTTCAATAACACAAAATAATCGAGTTTCGAATTCGCCCAAAAAAGATGCGATTTTGACGGCGATGCAATTGGTAAAAACAGACTGGATTATCACGACCGACGCCGATTGTTTAGTTCATAAAAACTGGTTATTGACACTAGACAATTACATTCGGAATCAGAATATTTCTATGATTGCTAGCGCAGTGACTTATGATTGTTCGAATTCTTTTTTGCATCATTTTCAGCAATTAGATTTGGCTAGTTTGCAAGGCGCGACGATGGGAAGTTTTGGACTGAAAAAAGGTTTTATGTGCAATGGAGCGAATTTTGCTTACACAAAATCTCTTTTCGAAAAACTGAAAGGTTTCCAAGGAAATGATGGAATTGCCAGTGGCGACGATGTTTTTTTGCTGCAAAAAGCGATTGCACAATTCCCAGAAAAAGTACATTACTTAAAATCTAAAAATAACATTGTTCATACAAAACCATTGAACGATTGGAAATCTTTGTTCTATCAAAGGGTCCGTTGGGCTTCGAAAACGGGTTGGTATCAAAGCAAATTTGGGATTGGTTTAGGATTGGTGGTTTTTGCAGGAAATTTTTGTTGGGTTTTGGGTCTTGGGTCTTGGGTCTTGGGTTTTATCTCGTTTCTAAATCTAATTTTGCTAGTTCTAATAAAGTGTGTTGTTGATGCCGTTTTGATTCAAAAATCAAATCATTTCTTGACTAAAAAGAAAATGCGTTATTTGGTTTTGAGTAGTTTACTATATCCATTTTTTAGTGTGAGCGTGGCTTTGTATTCGTTATTTGGAAAATACGAATGGAAAGGGAGGGAATTTTAGATTACTAAATCCCTAGCCCAGATGGAAATAGCTCCTGAAAAAACTACTCTGCTTTAATAATAACGGGAAGAATAAACTGCGTTTTTACTGGAATTCCGCGCTTAATTGCTGGATTTATTTTTGGAAAATCGACCAAACGAGCTTTAAGGATACTATCAATTTTTATGGTATCATAAGCTACAGAATCTTTGGTAAATTGAGGCTCAAATTTCATCGTTGCATTCGGGAAAATGGTGACTTTTACCTGGATTGTATCAAGTTCAGGATAAAGAATTGATAAGGTGTCGACACTCAGTTTTTGCTGAATTAACTGGGTCATATATTCAAAAAAACATTGCTGGCGCTGGGTTTTATTCTCTATTTTTTGGCAATCAGCAACCGATGGATATTCGTCGACTTCTTTCCAATTAATTGCTTTCAATTCCTTTTGCAACAATTCCTTTTCAGAAGGCACTTGCTTGTCAAAGTATTGGCAAGAGCTAAAAATCATAAATACAAATAAAAGGGAAAATTGCTTCAATGTTTTGTTTTTGAATTGGACGACTAATTTATAAAAATACAATTATTTTTTCTGATTTTGTTTAGAAAGCAAATAATCTTCATAGTTTTCGGCAAACCATTTCTTTTTGCTTTCAGCTGCTGCAGCTTTTTCTTTTGGATATAAAGCACCTAATCGATCCGAAAAAATAGCAATTTTAACCGTATAAGTATAGAATTCTTCCTTAGTTAATATTAAATTATCGCTAGATTTTTTTTCTGAAAATTCAAAGAAAAGCTTATCGAAATCTTTTATGGTGAAATTTGCAACTACCTTTTTATTTTTATTATAAATAGTTTCTTTCAAAAAATTATCGGCAGTATTTACGTTATTTTCTTGGGCAAAAACTGCATTTAAAGAAAATGAAAGCGCCATTACTAAAATTATTTTTCTCATAATCACTTACCAAATAAGGAATTGTTTTATGTTTTCAAAATTACTAAAAATTACTTTATAGAAAGACTGGTTTTAAAAATTGGTTCTTTATAAATCCTAAAACTACTTTAATCTCCGTTTTTATCGCAAAAATTTTGAGGTTTACATCATTTTTGCCTTTCATTTTGTTTTGCCTATTAGCTTTGCAACCTATTGCTTTAATAATCATTAAAATAACACTTAAATTATTTTAATTATTTTTGTAAACAAATAAACAAATGAAAAACCTTATTCAATCAAGATCAAAGCGAAATTTATTTTGGCACTGCACAATTTGGTTAATTGTTTTTTTGTTGCCGTTTATTTTTAGATCCGAACACTCCAATTATCCTGATAAATTTGTTTATTTAGATACCGTGACAAAAATATTCTGGATGAGTTTGTTTTATATCAATACAGAATTACTGATTCCTAAATTTATTTATAAAAAGAAATTAGTGTTTTTTATCCTTTCTCAATTGGTACTTTTTTGCATAATAATGCTTATTCATGGCACTTTATTCAAATTTATGATAAAAAACAGTCCATTTAATTTGATGTTTTCTTCTTTATATAATAGCATTCCGTTTTTGTTCACCATTACTGTAAGTATCGTTTATAAGTATTTAAAGGATAACCTAAAAGAAAATGCCATTCTGAAGGAAAAACAGGCTGAAAATTTAAAAACAGAATTGTCTTTTTTACGTTCCCAGATTAGTCCTCATTTTTTATTTAATGTGCTGAATAATATCGTGGCTTTGGTTCGAATAAAAAGTGACGAATTAGAGCCAACTGTAATAAAACTTTCTTCGATTTTACAATATATGCTTTATGAAACCGATGAAGAAAACGTGGCTTTGACTAACGAAATCGAGTATCTGACTAGTTATATTGATTTGCAAAAACAACGATTTGGCAAAAAACTCAACACTCAAGTTTCGTTTGATATTCAAGAAAATTGGCATCGCATAGAGCCAATGCTTCTTATTCCGTTTATCGAAAATGCCTTTAAACACGGTTTTTCGAACATTCAAAATCCCGAAATAATAATTGGTTTAACGGTAAAAAACAATGTTTTAGATTTTTCCGTAAAAAATAAATTCAATGAAAATACGCAAGAAATAAAAGACAAAACTTCGGGAATTGGTATGGCAAACGTAAAAAGACGACTAGAATTATTATATGGCGAAAAGCATCAACTTTCTATAAATAAACTAGACGGATGGTTTGACATTTCATTAAAATTAAATTTACAATCATGATAAATTGTATTGCAGTTGATGACGAGCCTTTGGCGTTAAGCCTTTTAAAAGACAATATAAGCAGGATTCCGTTTCTGAATTTGGTCGCCGAATGCGGTGATGCTTTTGAGGCGATGAAGGCTTTGGAAGAAAATAAAGTCGATTTGATTTTTATCGATATTCAAATGCCAGGTCTAACTGGAATGCAGTTTATAGGCAGTTTAACCAATAAACCGCTCGTAATTTTTATAACGGCTTATAAAAATTATGCTGTAGAAAGTTATGATCTCGCGGTGGTGGATTATCTTGTGAAGCCAGTTGCTTTGGATCGATTTATTAAATCTTGTGAAAGAGCCAAAGAATTGTTTGAGCTAAAAGCTCAAAACCAAATTGTTCCCAATTTAAAGACCAATTTCTTTTTTGTAAGTCAAGATTATAGTCAGGTAAAAATCATGTTTGATGATGTTATTTATATGAAAAGTTATGGCGATTATATAAAAATATATCTCAAAAGTTCAAAAATGCCTTTGGTTATTCGAAATAGCCTGAAAAACATAAGCTCAGAATTGCCCGAAGAAAAATTTATTAGAATACATAAATCCTATTTGGTCGCCGCAAAAGAAATAACATCAGTCAGAAAAAACAGTGTTTTTTTAGAAGAAAAAGAGTTTCCTGTTGGAGAGACATTTAGAATCAATATTGAAAAATTTACCCGTTAAAAACAAACCTTTATTAACCTATTAATTAAAAAAAAAAAATGAAAAAAAAGATCATTAGTTTAAGTGTTGCATTTGCATTTCTAACCCTATCAATTACTGGAATTTTATTGTATATAAAACAAAAATCACACGCTATAGAAATAAGCCATGTTGTTTTTGGATTATTATTTATTGCAATGGCGGCATTCCATATTTATAACAATTGGGCGTCCTTAAAAAATTATTCAAAACCTAAAAAAGAAACTAAATTAAGCAAAGAAATCATTTATGTATTTATAACATTTGCCGTAATTTTGACTTTGTCATTAACTAGCATTTTAGAACCAGTAGCTGAATTTGGAAGAATTTTTGCTTCTGGAAAAGGTGGAAAAGAAAAGTGGGGAGTCTCCTTTTCGGAAAAAAAATCAAATCAAGATAAAGCAGGAAAAGAGGTTGTTTTGATGGTTCAAAAAAACGAAAAAGCGATGTTTGCCGATTTAACAATTGACGTCGTTGATGCCAATAACAAAGTAATTGAAAGCTTATATAAAAAAGAACCAAAAAGTGAAGGGCCACCTTCAAATTTGATTTTAAGCACAAAAATTCAAACTGCCACACCGTTTATAGTAAGAGTAACGCTGGATGATAAAGGCAAAAAAGAAGAATATAAAGGCGAAATAAAATCGCTGGAGGCTGGAGTTTATGAGCCAATTGAATTAGTAAACGCAAAATTAGAAAGAGTTATCGTTGAAGTAAAAAAATAAAATTACTGCCGATTTGTAATCATGAAACCATCAGAAATGATGGTTTTTTTTATGTTTATTTTGCAGCTTTGTATAAATTCATGCTTTCGAGAATTACTAAGATTGTTTGAAAAACATAATTTTTGATTTGAAATTTGTTATTTATTTTTTGACAAATGCAATTATTTTGCATCTTGAAATTATTAAATAATAACCAAGAACATGAAAACCACACTTCAAAAAACAATTCTAACACTGCTATTTATAAGCACTTTTACTGTAACGCAAGCACAAACAACTGAAAGTCCTAAAACTGACTATCATTTTTCTGGCAGCATAAGTGCAACAAATAACGGGATTTCATTAATCCCAACTTTTTCTTTGGGAAAACCTGCAGCAATACTCAACATGTCTATTGGTGGTGAAAAATTAAGTTTCGAACCTGAACTTCGAACTTCGCTTGAAGCTAAACCATGGTCAATAATTCTTTGGTGGCGCTATAAATTATTGAATGATGATAAATTTAAATTCACTGTTGGTGGTCATCCCGCACTTACTTTTAAAAGCGTTATTACTGATGTAGCTGGAATTCAAACCACTACCATTCAGGCACAACGCTACTTGGCTGGCGAATTAACGTCTAATTATTATTTGTCTAAAGATATAAGTGTAGGTTGTTATTATTTATATTCGCACGGGATTGAATCTAATGCAACACAAAACACTCATTTCCTGACGTTGAATAGTAGTTTTTCGAACATTAAATTATCAGAAGAATTAGCGATGCGATTTTCGCCTCAGGTTTACTATTTAAAAATGGATTCGAAGGATGGTTTCTTCGTATCCTCTTCATTGACTTTGTCTAAAAAGAATTCGCCAATTTCAATTTCTGGCTTAATCAACAAAGT
This sequence comes from Flavobacteriaceae bacterium, assembly GCA_947373225.1. Lineage (GTDB taxonomy): Bacteria > Bacteroidota > Bacteroidia > Flavobacteriales > Flavobacteriaceae > Flavobacterium. The sequence goes on from CANBWX010000030.1 coordinate 17,622, forward strand.
GATTAAAACTGATATTGCTACTAAAAACTTTGTTTGGAATGCGACGATTGCTTACTCATTCAATAATAAATTTAGCAAACAATAAAATTTCATATCTTTACTTTATGAATAAAGTAGAAACAATAGAAGATTTTTACGATAGAAAATTTGATTGGATGCCCGAGAATTTCAAAAACGAAATTGGGCATTTCAATGTTTTCAATTTAGAACCTGTTGTTGATGGGAAAATAAAGCCAGTTCCCTATAAACGTCGTGATTTTTATAAAATAACGTTGGTTAAGGTAACCGATTCTAGCAAAATTCATTTTGCTGACCAAATCATAACGGTAAAAAAACAAGCTTTATCCTTTTCTAGCCCAAAAATTCCTTATAAATGGGAACAAATTGAAAATATAAAGGATTGTGCTTTCTGTATTTTCAATCAACATTTTTTTCATCAATTTGGTAATCTAGATCAATATTCGGTTTTTCAACCAAATGGTACACACATTTTCGAATTGACGGACGAACAGGTCGAAAGAATAGAAGCGATTTTCAAACGTATGTTCGAAGAAATCAATTCTCAATACGTTTATAAATATGATGTGTTGCGAAATCTTGTTTTCGAAATCTTGCATTTTGCTATGAAAATGGAACCTTCGACTTCAATTGAGAACAAACATTTGAATGCTTCACAGAGAATTACTGCATTATTTCTAGAGCTTTTGGAACGTCAATTTCCTATTGATGAAGCCCATCAAAAAATAGAACTTAGAATGGCTTCTGATTTTGCCAATCAATTAAATATACATGTAAACCATTTGAATAGAGCGGTAAAAGAAATTACGGCAAAAACAACTTCGCAAATAATTGCCGAACGTATTTTGCAAGAATCAAAAATTTTGTTGAAACATAGTAGCTGGAATGTTTCCGAAATTGCACATTCGTTAGGTTTTGGCGAAGTGACTTATTTTAATAATTTCTTCAAGAAACATTCGCAAATGAGTCCATTAAAATTTAGAAAGGAATAATTTTAATATATTTTAGACTTGAAAACACTTACTTAAAAAAATGCTTTTATTCTATCTTTTGAAAAAAGGATGATGCATCATATACAATGAAGGAGTAAAGAGCAGTCCTAAATATTGAAATCTTTAAATAACAATAGAAAAAGGCTTAAAAAAATTTAAAAGAGAATAAAAACCCATACTTAATCAATTTTTATATTATCGGTTTTTAATTGTATTTTTGCACTCAGAAAAAAAGCAAGATGATTATCCAAAAAACAAGAGAAGAAATAGAGTTAATGCGCGAAAGTGCCTTAATCGTATCGAAAACACTAGGAATGATTGCTTCCGAAATCAAGGAAGGTGTCACCACTTTACATTTAGACAAATTAGCCGAAGAATTTATTCGCGATCATGGTGCTGTTCCAAGTTTTCTTGGATTATATGGTTTTCCCAACTCGCTTTGCATGAGTCCAAACGCTCAGGTAGTTCACGGAATTCCGAATAACACGCCTTTAAAAAACGGTGATGTGATTTCAGTTGACTGTGGTGCTTTCAAAAACGGATACCATGGCGACCACGCTTATTCTTTCGAGATTGGCGAAGTTGCTCCTGAAACAAAAAAATTATTACAAATAACCAAGGAATCATTATATGTTGGAATTCGTGAATTTAAAGCCGGAAATCGCGTGGAAGATGTGGGTAATGCTATTCAAAAATATACCGAAAGTCACGGTTATGGAGTTGTTCGTGAACTAGTTGGTCACGGAGTTGGAGAAAAAATGCACGAAGATCCCGAAATGCCAAACTACGGAAAACGCGGTCGCGGAAAACTTTTTGTCGAAGGAATGGTTGTTGCTATTGAGCCAATGATTAACATGGGAACAAGAAACATAAAACAACTTAAAGACGGCTGGACTATTCTTACTGCCGACGGAAAACCATCTGCTCATTTTGAACATGATGTGGCATTAGTAGATGGAAAACCTGAATTGCTTTCGACATTTGCTTATGTATATCAAGCATTGGGAATTGTGAGTAATGAGGAAGATGAGTTTAGAAAAGTACCATTTGTTATTTAAACACATCAAATTAATGAATCAAATAACCTTTAATGACTTATATGGTAAACATTTTTCAAAACATTTAAGTCATAAAAGAAGAATTAGAAAAAAATTAATGTTTTTTTTTAAAACTTTGTGAAATAACTAATGAAAAAACTCTTCAAACTTATCCTTAATACCATTCCGCGTCCCATATTAATTAGGATGAGTTATGTTGCACGCCCGGTTCTTGCACTTGCCTTAAAAGGAGACAAATTTACCGATCCAATCGACGGCAAAAGCTTTAAAAGTTTCTTGCCTTATGGGTACGAAAAACAAAGAGCTAATGTGCTTTCCCCAAGTACACTTTCGCTTGAAAGACATCGTTTATTATGGCTTTATTTAAAAAATGAAACCGATTTTTTTAACACTACCGAAAAAAAGAAAGTCTTGCATTTTGCGCCAGAACAAGCTTTTTATAAATTATTCCGAAAACAAAAAAATCTAGATTATACCACAACCGACTTGTTTTCGCCACTTGCCGATGTAAAAGCTGATATTTGCGACTTGCCTTTCAAGGATAATTCGTATCACATAATTTTATGTAATCACGTTTTAGAACACATTCCAGACGACACGAAAGCCATGCAGGAATTATTCCGTGTTTTGAAACCGGGCGGAATGGCAATCTTGCAAATTCCACAAGAATTAGCAAGAGCAACCACTTTTGCTGATGATTCTATCACCGATCAAAAAGAGCGCGCCAAAATTTTTGGACAATATGATCACGTTCGTATTTACGGTCGCGATTATTTTGATAAATTGCGAAGTATTGGTTTTACAGTTGTCGAAGAAGATTACACGAACAAAATAGCACCCGAATTGGTCGAAAAATATTGTTTGGCTAAAGGCGAAATTATCCCTGTATGTTTCAAATAATATCCTTTCATCAAATTATATGTTGATTTAATTTAGCAAAGCATAATTCGTTATATTTACATTTTAACTATCATGACATTATGCTTTATTCTTTCTTTCGAAAAATAGTTTTAGTTTTTATCATCGCTTCCGCAACTGCGCAAACAGTAAATGAAGTGGTTCCGCCTTATAACATCAAAACGGTTTCGTTTGTTCAAAATAATATCAATCAAGTTCCTATATTCAAATTAGGAGACGGTTTCTTGTTTCAATTTGATGATTTGTTTGGCAATGAAGCTAACTATTATTACGAAATCGTGCATTGTGATTACAATTGGATTCCATCTGAAATTCCGAAAAGTGAATATATTCAAGGCTTCGACGGACAAAGAATTCAAGAATATACTAACTCTGTTAATACTTTACAAATCTATTCGCATTACCAATTATCAATTCCTAATCAGAATACGCAATTACGCCTAAGTGGTAATTATATCTTGAAAATTTTAGACGAGAATAAAGAAGTCGTTTTCTCTAGAAAATTCATTCTCTATGAAGATATTGTAACCATTCCGTTTCAAATAAAACGCGCAAGAACAGTGAACAACATGGAATTTAAACACAATATGGAATTTACCATAAGGTCAAAATCCATCAGTTTTCAAAATCCTTTGAAAAACGTAAAAGTAATGTTACTTCAAAATGGGCAGTTCAATAATGTGATCAAAAATATAGTTCCACAATACACCATTGGCAATGACTTGATTTATAAATATGATACTCAAACTCAATTTTGGGCAGGAAACGAGTTTTTATATTTTGACAATAACAATATAAGAGCATCAAGCAATAATATTTCGAGAATAGATTCTGGAAGTGATATTTATAAATCCTATTTATTTACCAATAAAGCTAGAGGAAATTATCCGTATTCCTACACACAGGATGTCAACGGAACCTTTGTAGTGCGCAATATAAACGCAACAAATAATGACACCGAAGCTGATTATTCTTGGGTTTATTTCAGCCTTTCGGCACCAGCTTTTATGCTAAATAAAGGAATTTACATCAGCGGAATGTTCAATAATTACAGCTTATCTTCCGACTATAAAATGGATTATAATGCCGAAAAAGGTATTTTTGAAAAAGCTCTTTTAATCAAACAAGGATTTACTAGTTTTCAATATACTGTTGCCGATGACAAGGGAAATATTGACAACGAAAATGCAATTGACGGCAATTTTTACCAAACCGAAAATGATTATTCTTTAATTGTATATTACCGCGAAAACAATGACCGTTACGACAGAGTTATAGGCAAAGGAAATGCAAACTCATCAGTAATCACCAACTAAAAAAACATTTTTAGCAAATGTCAAAACGAACCTAAAATTTTGTAAATTTGCAAATATTAAACTCATATTTAGCACTTTGATATGGTTTCACAAATAACAAGAGGAATAAAAATATCCGTATTAACTAGTTTTGAAGGCACTTACTTCAAAAACTACAAGATTCATTTTGCCTTTAGTTACGAAATCACAATCGAAAATCACAGCAAAGATTCCGTTCAACTAATTTCACGTCATTGGGAAATTTTCGATTCTTTAAATCCTATCGAATTTGTAGATGGCGAAGGTGTTATTGGCAAAAAACCAGTACTAAAACCTGGCGAATTTCACACCTATAATTCGGGCTGTTTATTGGCATCGCCTTATGGCGCAATGAAAGGTCATTTTAATATGATCAACTTTACCACCACAAAAAAATTCAAAGTTATCGTACCAACATTTAAATTGTGCGCTCCTTTTGCCTTGAATTAATCGTCTTTGCGAGAATCGAAGCAATCAGGAGCTATTTGCTTCGCCAGTTCGCTTCGCTCGTGTCCAGCTGTCCATTGCAACTCCTCGCTCAGAAAACCTTTTTTCTAATGCAATTTCAGGAGCTTCCTGCGGTTGCTCTGCAATCACAAGAAAAAATAGTTTTTTTCACTGCGGGGTTTTCATTTCCATCTTGGCTAAACATCCAAGACAAAATTAGATTTACTCAATAAAAACCTATTTTTTAAACAATCCTTTGTACTTTTGTGAAATATTCAAATTCACATCCGTGAATTTTACCATTCGTTCAATTTCAAATAAACCAATATGCTCAAAGGATTTTTCAATGTGCCAAAAGCCGTAAACGAACCTGTAAAGTCGTATGCGCCAAATTCTCCCGAAAAAGTTGCCGTTCTAGCCGCTTACAAACAAATGTGGAATTCTAAAATCGACGTTCCTTTATACATTGGAAACCAAGAAATAAGAACCGAAAACACCCGCAACATGACAGCGCCACACGATCACAAACACATCGTAGGAACCTATCATCTTGCCGAAAAACACCATATAGAAAGTGCTATTTCTAACGCGCTTGAAACCAAAACAAAATGGGCAAATATGGCTTGGGAACAACGAGCAGCCATTTTCCTAAAAGCCGCCGAATTAATTGCTGGTCCTTACAGAGCACGAATAAACGCGGCAACAATGATTGCACAATCTAAAAATGTATTTCAAGCCGAAATTGATGCAGCCTGCGAATTCATAGATTTTTTACGCTTCAATGTAGAATTTATGACCCGAATTTACAACGACCAACCCAACTCAAATTCGGATATGTGGAACCGATTAGAATATCGTCCACTTGAAGGTTTTGTATATGCCGTTACACCTTTCAACTTTACCGCCATAGCAGGAAATCTTCCAGCAAGTGCCGCCATGATGGGAAATGTCGTGATTTGGAAACCTAGCGATAGCCAAGTTTTATCAGCAAAAATCATCATCGATATTTTCAAACAAGCAGGTCTTCCTGATGGCGTTATCAATGTCGTTTTTGGCGATGCCTTAATGATTACCGATACCGTTCTTGAAAGTCGTGATTTTGCCGGAATTCATTTTACAGGCTCTACTCATGTATTCAAAGATATTTGGTCTAAAATAGGAACCAACATTCATCATTATAAAACCTACCCAAGAATTGTGGGGGAAACAGGCGGAAAAGATTTTGTTGTAGCGCATCCAAGTGCTAATATAAAACAAGTTTCTACCGGAATCGTTCGTGGTGCTTTCGAGTTTCAAGGACAAAAATGTTCCGCAGCTTCACGCGCTTATGTTCCGCAAAGTCTTTGGGAAGGAATCAAAGAACAATTAATACTCGATGTAAAATCGATGAAAATGGGTTCGCCAGAAGATTTTACCAACTTTATAACTGCAGTAATTCACGAAGGTTCTTTCGACAAATTGGCGAGTTTTATTGACCAAGCCAAAAAAGATTCGGATGCTGAAATCATCGTTGGCGGGAATTACGATAAATCCGTTGGATACTTTATAGAACCAACGATAATTGTTACTACAAACCCACATTACACGACTATGGAAACCGAATTATTCGGACCTATAATGACGATTTTTGTCTATGAAGATGCCCAATGGGAGGAAACCTTAAAATTAGTTGACACTACTTCGCCTTACGCTTTGACTGGAGCCATTTTCAGTAAAGATCGTTATGCGATTGAGCAAGCAACTGTAGCTTTGCAAAATGCAGCGGGGAATTTCTACATCAACGACAAACCTACAGGAGCTGTTGTTGGAATGCAGCCTTTTGGTGGCGCAAGAGCCTCAGGAACCAATGACAAAGCGGGTTCTGCCCTGAACTTGTTGCGTTGGGCTTCGCCAAGAACGATCAAAGAAACATTTGTAACTCCAGAAGATTATAGATACCCATTTTTAGGAGAATAAATTAGTCTTAAAGTTTGAAAGTCTAAAGTCATAAAGGATATCAAAAATAGTAACACCCGCAAAAATCCAATTATTTTGGGTTCTTGTGGGTTTTTATTTTAAACTAAAGAAACTTTTTTTCCTGTTCGTGCCGCCTCATAAATTGCCTGAATGATTCGAACATCTTTGATTCCTTCTTCACCTGTAATATGACTTGGTAATTGTTTATTTTCTAAAATAACTTTTCCTATTGCGTCAAGTTGTGTTTGCTGTTGATTGATTTCAGGAAAATTTAAATCGCCGTTGCTTGTTCTTCCTTTAAATGGTCCATAGCTTATTGCTGGACTAAGCTCAAAAAATCCTTCATCAGCTGACGCAAATAATCTGTCAATACCACAACTATATGAACTAGCAGAATTGCTAACGGCTCCACTTGGGAAATTTAATTGCCAAGTAATTGATTCTTCAACTTCTGTAAATTTTATTTTATTTGTGACTGGTCCAAATTGGGCAGTTACAGAAATTGGCTCCTCGCCCAATACATAGCGACTAGCCTGAACACAATAAATTCCAAGATTAACAAGTGGACCTCCTCCGGACATTGCTTTTTTCAAATGCCAATCCATTTCATCACCAGTGTTGTACCCCAAAGAAGCCTCAACCAAACGAACTTGACCAAAAACTTTCTCTTGTCCCAATCGCTTCATTTCTAAATTATACGGTTCATAGTGCAAACGATAACCAACTGCCAATTGTACATTAGCTTTTTTGCAAGCGTCTATCATTTCTTGACAATCACTTGCCGTTATTGCCATAGGTTTTTCGACAATAACGTGTTTACCGGCCTTTGCCGCTCGAATTACAAACTCTTTGTGCATTGCATTTGGCAAAACAACATAGACTAAATCAATGTCTTTATTATGTATGATTTCATCGAAATTCTGGTAATTATAGATATTTTTCTCTGGTATATTATATTTTTTTTGCCAATCAAAAGCTTTTGAAGGGGTGCCAGTTACAATTCCTGCCAAACGACAATATTTTGAAATTTCTAGACCATCGGCTAAGTAGCCTGCATAACGTCCTAAACCACAAAGTGCAATATTTAGCTTTTTCCCTTCATAGGTTTTACTGCTGTTTTCAGGCAAACTCATAAAAGATGGAAAAGCTGTCATTATCGCAGTAGCTCCAACTCCAATGCCAAATTTATTTACAAAAGTACGTCTAGAAATTTTTTTCATTTTTTAGTCTTTACATTAACAATAAAATATTTGACAACATAATTATTCAAATGTTACAAAAAATAGTTAAAAAAGCAAAACCCACAAGAATCAAGTTGATTGAGTTCTTGTGGGTTTAATTTTTTTATCAGTGTGATTTATTTAAACCACAAACTTCAACGGCAAATGCACCACTTTCTTAGTTTCAAAAAACTCGTCTTCAAAATAATCAGATAAATTATATTCTGTTGCTTTCGGGAAAGCCGCTAATTCTTCGGTTAAATCGCCACCTTTTAAATAGAGAATGCCGTTTTTGAGTTCATGTTTGTTTTTCTTTTTAATCTTATCCTTTACCCAAGACACAAAATCAGGCATATTGGTCACGGCACGACTCACGATAAAATCGAAATCACCTTTTACCAATTCGGCACGCAATTGTTCGGCTTTTACGTTTTTAAGTTCTAAAGCTTCGGCAACAGCCTGAACCACTTTTATTTTTTTGGCAATAACATCAATCAAGAAGAAACGTGTTTCCGGAAAAAGAATCGCCAATGGAATTCCAGGAAATCCTCCGCCAGTTCCAACATCCAAGACATACGTTCCGGGTTCGAATTTGATGATTTTGGCAATTCCTAAAGAATGCAAAATGTGTTTAGTGTATAATTCGTCAATATCTTTTCGGGAAATGACATTGATTTTTGCGTTCCAATCGTGGTACAAAAAATCAAGTTTTGCAAATTGCTCCTTTTGAAGTTCCGTTAAATAAGGAAAATACTTTTGAATCTCGTCCATCGTTATAAATTTTAACAAAAGTACAGTTTTTAGTTTTGAATATTTAACTCAATTTTGCAGATTGAAAATTTTTAATAATTATCTTTGCAACTTATTCAAAACTAACAATGAGCAACATCACGCCGACATTTGCTAAGCAAGATAATCTAAAATTTTTTAGAACACTTAACTCTCGGGTGAACAACTACTTCAAAGAAAACAATATACAAAAAACAGGAAACTGGAAACTGTATGTGAAAACCATTATAATGTTTGCTGTTTTTCTTACGCCTTACTTTTTAATCCTAACGCTTAATATGCCGTTTTGGGTTCATTTACTATTGACAATCGTCATAGGAATAGGAATGGCAGGAGTTGGAATGAATGTAATGCACGATGGCAATCACGGTTCTTATTCGAACATAAACTGGATTAATAAATTTATGGGAGGAACCATTTATATTCTTGCCGGAAACGTTTATAACTGGCAAGTACAACATAATGTTTTGCACCATACTTACACTAATATTCCTGGTCACGATGAAGATCTTGATGCAGGAAGAGTAATTCGTTTTACCAAAGATGCAAAATGGTATAGTTTTCACCGTTTTCAACAATATTATTCCGTTTTTCTGTATGGTTTATTGACTTTCAATTGGGCCATCACCACCGATTTTAGACAAATGAAAAGCTACCTTAAAAGAAAATTATCTTACGGCGAAGCCAAAAGACCAAGCATACTTTGGACCACTTTATTAATTACAAAAGCCATTTATTTCACCATTTGGATAATTCTCCCAATGCTTTTAGGAATTACTTGGTGGAAAGTTCTTGTTGGATTTTTCGTAATGCATTATACAGCAGGACTTATATTGAGCGTTGTTTTTCAATTGGCTCATGTTGTAAAAGAAACTACAAATCCGGTTCCGAACGAAAATGGCGAAATCGAAAATACGTGGGCTATACACCAACTATTTACCACCACTAATTTTGCTCCAAAAAATTGGATTGTAAATTGGTACACAGGCGGTTTAAATCACCAAATCGAACATCACATTTTTCCGAATATTAGTCATATTCATTATGGTAAAATTTCGAAAATTGTAAAAGCAACAGCCCAAGAATGCAACTTGCCTTATTATGAATATAAAACAATGCGAAGTGCCGTTATTGCCCATTTCAAGCATTTAAAAGAATTAGGAATGAAACCAATCGCGTCATAAAAACGCAAAAAAAATAGAATTTATAAACCAAAATTACATTTTAATGAACAATCCGCTTTCAGACAGAATCAACAATCTAGCCACATCACAAACATTGGCAATGGCTGCATTAGCCAGAGAATTAAAATTACAAGGAAAAGATATTATCAGTTTAAGTTTGGGTGAACCCGATTTCAACACACCCGATTTTATCAAAGAAGCTGCAAAAAAAGCGATCGATGAAAACTACAGTACTTATTCTCCAGTAGACGGGTATTTAGACTTAAAAGAAGCTATTTGCCGCAAATTCAAAAGAGATAATGGATTAGATTATAAACCATCTCAAATCGTAGTTTCAACAGGAGCAAAACAATCTTTATACAACATTGCACAAGTCATGCTAAACGACGGTGACGAAGTGATTTTACCAGCACCTTACTGGGTTTCCTATTTCGAAATCGTAAAATTATCAGGTGGAGTTCCAGTAGAAGTTCCAACTTCTGTAGATACTGATTTCAAAATCACACCAGAGCAATTAGAAGCAGCGATCACACCAAAAACAAAAATGATGTGGTTCAGCTCTCCTTGTAATCCAAGTGGATCTGTTTACAACCGTGAAGAATTAACTGCTTTAGCTAAAGTTTTAGAAAGACACCCACAAGTATATGTGGTTGCTGACGAAATCTACGAGCACATCAATTTCTCTGGAACTTTTTGCAGCATCGGATCTATTCCAGGAATGTTAGAAAGAACCATCACTGTAAACGGAGTTGCAAAAGCATTTGCAATGACAGGATACAGAATCGGATATATTGGCGGACCAGAATTCATCGCAAAAGCCTGTACAAAAATCCAAGGACAAGTAACTTCAGGAGCTAATTCTGTAGCGCAACGCGCTACAATTACCGCTGTAGATGCTGATCCAAGCGTGTTAAACCACATGGTTCAAGCCTTCCACAGCCGAAGAGATTTAGTGGTTGGATTGCTAAAAGAAATTCCAGGGATCAAAATCAACGTTCCAGAAGGAGCTTTTTATGTTTTCCCAGACGTTTCTTCTTTCTTCGGAAAAACTCTAAAAGGAACTGAAATAAAAGATGCCAATGACGTTTCCATGTACCTTTTGGCCGAAGCTTGTGTGGCTACCGTAACGGGTGACGCTTTCGGAAATCCTGATTGTATCCGTTTTTCTTATGCAACTAGCGAAGATCAATTAATCGAAGCACTAAAAAGAATCAAAGAAGCTTTGGCACTATAAACCAAACTTTATTTATACTACAAAGCCTCAAGGAAACTTGGGGCTTTTTTTTGGGCGTGACCCTTCGTAAAAACTTCGGGTCGGGCTATTCGCTATATCTTTTATTCCGCTATCGCTCCATAAAAGGATACCGCTACTATCCCTCACGCAAATCCTGCTAAAAACTAACATTGTTGCAACAAAAAAAAGTATATTTGAAAAACCATATAACGAAGATGAACCTTCTCGAATCTTTATAAATTTTGGGCTACAAACACAAGATATGTTGCCTATTCAAAAGTTATGTAACAGACTAAAAATGCACATTAAAAATTAAATATGTTAGAATTATGAAACAAAAGTTAATGTATAGATTTTTGATTGCTTTTATACAAACTTTATTACTATGTCTTTGTATTACTGTTCGTTATATTACTATTGAGTCAAAAGGAAAACTCATTATAGGAACAATATTTCCATTTATAATACTTATCTTTTTGGTCATTGGGTTAATTCAAAGTGTATTAGTACCAATAGTAAATAAAAAAATATTTACTTGGATTACTTTTATTTTATTTACAGGGATTTTGACAATTTTTTTTTGTACTCCATTTACGTTGTGGTTATCGTTGCCTTTTTTTTTAATAATAATTTTGATTTTGTTAGTCCCTACGTTTATCCAGAAACATTTATATAAGTAATCATTCTAATAAGCCGATTAGATAACTGTCGTCAAGATTCATTGAGATTGATTAGTAGCTTCGTGAAATTCTTTACTAAAATTATTATCATGACAGAAAAAACTATGATTGCTTTATTCCTCAACGAACCATAGCGGCCAAACGTTATTATTATTTGTTTTAATAAAAAAATTCCAACTAAACACATATTTTCTTTAATCAAGAATTTTAAAAAAAATTCCCTCCCTCAAATTAGAAATCTCAAATAAAATATAAGAACTTAGCGAACTTTTTTCGGGCATCCCCGAAAACCGCCCTTTTTAGAAACAGAAAATCATCATTCGCAGATGAAAAAGAAAATAGAAATACTAGCGCCAGCTAAGGATTTAATTCATGGAATGGCCGCCATCAACAGTGGTGCCGATGCCGTTTATATAGGAGCGCCCCAATTCGGAGCCCGTTCTAACGCACATAATTCCATCGAAGATGTAGCTGCTTTAGTGAAATATGCACATTTATTCAATGCGCAGGTTTTCGTTGCTGTCAACACCATTTTGTACGACAACGAACTCGAAAACTGCCGCCTTATGATTTGGGAATTGTACCGCATTGGCGTCGACGCTCTCATTATTCAAGACATGGCAATCCTAGAAATGGATTTGCCACCCATTGTTCTTCACGCCAGTACTCAAGCTAACAATCGCGATGCCGACAAAATTAAGTTCCTGAAAGATGCCGGAATCAAACGCGTCGTTTTAGCTCGCGAATTAAACTTACATCAAATCAAAGCAATCAGCACCGCTTCGGATGTGGAACTGGAATTTTTTGTTACAGGCGCTTTA
>CANBWX010000031.1 GCA_947373225.1 Flavobacteriaceae bacterium
ATTTTCGCCGATTCGCTGCCCGAAATCACGGATGAAATCCTCTCCCCGACCCTCTCCTAAGGAGAGGAAGGCGCGATACGAAGGATTTTAGTAGTGTTTGTGGATGGAATTCTTGGTGAATAGTAAAGATTTGAGTTTCGTGTCTTTGAAAATAATACTCATAATTACCATTTGCTATACTATATATAAGGAGGAATGTTTATGCTTTTTGAAAAGAGTTTCCTTTTTTGTCAACTGCCTTAGCCCCGATAGTAGTGGAAATCCTCTTGTAGAGCGATAGCGGAACAAGAGATTGAAACGCATAGCGGGATTAAGCTCCTGATTGCTTCGTTCCTCGCAATTACTCGAAACGAATGGCTTTTACGGGAGAAATTTTGGTAATTATATAAGACGGAATTAGTAAAACTAAGAAACAAACTGTTACAGTAAGTAGATTTAATAGTAATATATAAACCAAATTAAAATCAACTGGCGCTTGATTAACATAATAATTTTCGGGATTAAGTTTGATTACGCCGAAATATTGCTGAATCAAGAGTAAAGAAATTCCGATTAGGTTCCCCCAAAACAATCCTCGTATAATAAGGTAAAAAGCATTGTAGAGAAATATTTTTCTTATGGACCAATTATTAGAGCCTAAGGCTTTGAGTATTCCAATCATTTGGGTGCGTTCCAGAATGAGTACTAACAACGCAACTACCATATTAATGGTGGCCACTAGAATCATAACTACTAATATGATAATTATGTTGAAATCGAAGAGTTTTAGCCATTCGAAAATATAGCTGTATTTTTCGATTATGGTTTTTGTGTCTAGAGTTGAAGGTGTTCGTTGATATACTTGGTTGCCAATATTTTTTATATTTGCAAAATCATTTACAAATACTTCGAATGCTCCCACTTGATCTGACGTCCATTTATTAATCCTCTGAATATGGCGAATATCTCCTATTATATAAGTAGCATCAAATTGCTGAAATCCAGAGTTGAAAATTCCTGTTATTTTGAATCTTCTAATGTTGGGTAATTGACCTTGGCTTTCTTTGATAAAGAAAGTATTGAAAGAATCACCCACTTTTAGATTTAGTCTATTAGCCAGAAACTGAGAAATCATAACTTCTTGATTGATACCTTTTGAGAAATCGGGTAGTTTTCCCGACACAAGATACTCTTTTATATTATCCCATTTATAATCTGAGCCAACTCCTTTGAGTATTATTCCTTCGAAAGCGGTTTCAGTTCTTATAATTCCTGCTTTGCTTGCAATGGCTTGAATGTGGCTAACTGCTGGAACAGCATTGAATTTTGGATAAAAATCTTGTTTTTTAGAAATCGGAACCAGCGTCACTTCAGATTGATTATTATCGAAATTAGATATAATAATATGACCATTAAAAGCGGAAACTTTCTCACGAATTTTTTGTTGCAATCCAATTCCTGTGGCTACCGAAACAATCATCATAATCATACCAATGGCAATTGCCGAAATTGCAATTTTTATAATTGGCGCAGAAATACTACTTTTATAATCCTTAGCAGTTATGAGTCGTTTGGCTATGAAATATTCTAAATTCAAAATTTTTTGTTTGCCACAAAGATATAAAGATTTTCAGCCACGAATTACACGAATTTTCACTAATTAAGAATCGATATTATGAAATACATTATAAATGGTTGTTTACTTTTTATCTTTTTTTTATTTGCAACTACTTGCTTCGGAAATTCCAAAAACAAAACAACTATTTCCACTAAGAAAAAGAGCATTGGTTTAGAAATAAAAACCGGAGCTGATAATTATGAATTTTATTTACCCTTAATAAAAGATAAAAGAGTTGGAATTGTAACCAATCAAACCGGAATTCTATCCGATAAAACTCATTTGGTTGATTTCTTACTTTCAAAAAACATATCCATCAAAACCATTTTTGCGCCAGAACATGGCTTTCGCGGAACTGCCGATGCGGGCGAACATGTAATTGATGGCAAAGATTCTAAAACTGGTTTGCCAATTATTTCGTTATATGGCGACAACAGAAAACCAAAACCTGAACAATTAGCCGGAATAGACATCATGATTTTTGATTTACAAGATGTAGGCTTGCGTTTTTACACTTATCTTTCAACGCTTCATTACGCAATGGAAGCTTGCGCCGAAAATAATATTCCACTTATTATTTTAGACAGACCCAACCCAAATGGAAATATTGTTGATGGTCCAATTCTCGAAAAAGAATTTACCAGTTTCGTGGGAATGCATCCTGTTCCTGTTTTGTACGGAATGACAATTGGTGAATATGGACAAATGATAAATGGAAAAAAATGGTTGCAAAATGGTGTGCAATGCAAATTGACTGTTATTCCTTGCACTAACTATAACAGGGAAATGAGTTACAACTTGCCTGTAAAACCGTCTCCGAATTTACCAAACAATCAAGCCATAAATCTTTATGCGAGTTTATGTCTTTTTGAAGGGACAAATGTAAGCGTCGGTCGCGGAACAGAGAAACAATTTCAAATTTACGGTTCTCCGTTTTTACCAAGAAGCGATTTTAGCTTTGTTCCAAAACCTAATTTTGGATCAAAAGAGCCCATGCACAAAAACCAAATTTGCTACGGCGAAGATTTAACTACTGTTGCCAAAGTAAACCAATTGCAATTAAAATGGTTGCTGAAAGCCTACAAAGAAACATCTGATAAAAGCAAATTCTTCAATCCGTTTTTTACAAAACTCACTGGAACTAAAAAACTGCAACAACAAATTGAAACAGGAACTTCAGAAATTGAAATTCGAAAAAGCTGGAAGAAAGGATTGAATGACTTTAAAGAAATGAGAAAGAAGTATTTGATATATTAAAAACAAACACAGATTCCCTGAGATTCAATTTGTAAATATGTTTTAAACTAAAGGCATTTTCTTCTTCATTTCTTCCACAATATTAAAAGCAGCTGGACAAATAGCCACATTTTGTAATGTTAAATCTGATATTTGCTGAAACTTCTTTCTATCGGTATGAGGAAATTCACGACACGCTTTTGGACGAACATCATATATAAAACACGTATTATCGCTGTCAAGAAAAGTACAAGGAACACTTTGCAAAACATAATCTTTGTCTTCATCAATTCGTAAATATTGCTCGATAAACTGCTGTGGTTTTTGTCTTAAATGTTTTGAAATACGTTCAATATCCGCAGAAGTAAACAAAGGTCCAGTTGTTTTACAACAATTAGCACATTTTAAACAATCTGTTTTTTTGAACTCGGCATCATGCAATTCCTGCATCACATAATCCAGATTTTTGGGTTGCTTTTTTTTCAGCTTATCAAAATACTTTTTGTTTTCGATATGCTTATCTTTGGCTTCTTTAGGAAGATTATTTAGAATAGTGTTCATTCGTGGATTTGTTTATTCGTTTATTAGACAAAACATATTGCGAAAATACTTAAAACAAATCAACAATTAACCAAATTAACGCATCAACTATAATGAAAGACCTTTTCGGAAAAGCCATCCTCGATTTTCAAACTAATAATTCGCCCGAAGATTTAATCACCGAAACTTCTATTTCTGAAGCTGACGTAATGAGCGTTGCTTATCTTTTTCGCTCTTATGATAAAATGCCAAAATTAGAGCAAAAGGCTTTGCAGTTATCAAAAGGAAAAATTCTTGATGTAGGATGTGGAGCTGGAAGTCATAGTTTGACTTTGCAAAACGACAGAAATCTAGAGGTAACTTCAATAGATATTTCCGCAAATGCAATTGAAGCATGTAAACTTAGAGGAATTTCAAATGCGAAGGTTCAGGATATTCTAAATTTAGACACAACAGAAAAATTTGATACCATTTTATTATTGATGAATGGAACAGGGATTTTTGGAACATTGAATGAAACACCAAAATACCTTAAAAAATTAAAAAGCCTATTAAATCCAAATGGACAAATCCTAATAGATTCTTCTGATATAATATACATGTTTGACGATGATGAAGATGGCGGAAAGTGGATTCCTGGAGCTGGATATTATGGCGAATTGACTTTTACCGTTTCTTATAAAAAGGAGACCGAGGTGGCTTTTCCGTGGCTTTACCTTGATTATAATACGTTTCAAAATGCGGCTTTCGCCAATGGTTTACAATGCGAAATGATTCTCGAAGGCGAACATTATGATTATTTGGCTAAACTTTCGATTTAAAAAATTAAAATATGGAAAATTCAGGACTAGAAAAATTACGTTATCCAATTGGGAAATTCATTGCTCCCGATAATTATTCAAATGAATATCTTTCAGATAAAATTTATGAAATAGCTAGTTTCCCAGAAAGACTAAAAAATGAAGTTTTACATTTAACCAATGAACAACTCGATACTCCTTATCGAAATGAGGGCTGGACGATTCGACAAGTAATTCACCATTGCGCAGATAGTCATATGAATTGTTATATCCGTATAAAATGGGCGTTGACAGAGGAAAACCCAATTATAAAATATTACCATGAAGATCGTTGGTCCGAATTACATGATAATTTAACTATGCCAATTCAATCTTCCTTATTATTACTAGAAGGTTTGCATTTTCGATTGGCATATTTAATGAAAAGTTTATCAAGGGAGGATTTGAAAAAATCATTTATTCATCCTGAGCATTCCAAAGAATTCAAAATAAAAGAAATTATTGGAACTTATGCTTGGCACGGAAACCATCATTTAGCCCATATTACGGAGTTGAAGAAAATAAAAGGCTGGTAACTTGAATATTATTAATTATTCTTCTAAAATAATCAAATCGGTTGTGATAATTATTTCTTGCAAGGTTTTGAACAAAATATCTAAATCGTCTTGTGAATTATAGGTATTTATTGAATATCTCAAAAAATAATTTCCATTCAATGGCATCACAGGAATCTCGATTTTATATTTCTCAAATAGTAAATTTTTTAATTCAACAGGATTCGAAGTTTTAATTGGAATACTTGCCATTTGTCCCAAAAATTCTTCGGTAATTGGACAAATAGGTTGTGTGTGAAGTAAATCGCAAAAGCGTTGATAATTATCAAAAACCATTTTGCGGCATTCCTTTGCCTTTTCTTTCCAATTGTTTTCTTCCAAAAAACCAATAACTTTTGGCGTACATAAAAACACCGAAGTATCTCTTGTACCTTGAAATTCTTGATAATCTAGAAATTGGCTTTCGCCAGGAGAAACACTTTCGTAGCCCCAACCTACAATAAGCGGATCGAGCATATCTTGAAAACTCTTTTTCACATAAAGAAAAGAACTTCCTTTGGGCGCCAACATCCATTTATGAAGCGTGCCGGTATAAAAATCAGGATTTAATTTGGTAATATCTAAATCAATTTGACCCGGAACATGAGCACCATCTATAATGGTTATCAATCCTAGTTCACGCGCTTTGTCACAAATTTCCTTTACAGGAAAAATCAAAGCAGTACAACTTGAAATATGATTAAGGAAAATAATCTTGGTTTTCGATGTGTAGCCTCTCCAAAATTCTTCCAAAATTTGTTCTTTCGAAACAACAGGAAGTGATATATTTTGTCGAATGTATTTAGCTCCAGATTTCTTACAATAGAAGTTCCAAATTCTATCCATAGCGCCATATTCATGATTTGTTGTCAGGATTTCATCTCCTTCTTTTAAATCCAAACTACGCATAATGGTATTTATCGCGAATGTTGGATTTGGAGTAAAAAACAAATCCACTGATTCGCAACCTACATATTTTGACAATCGTTCTCTGGCAATTTTTAAATATTCTCTCGATTTATTTAAGAAGAAATAAACTGGTTCGTTTTCAAATTCTAACTGTAAACGCTGATATTCCTCAAAAATAGGTTTTGGACAAGCGCCAAAAGAACCATGATTTAAAAAAGTAATTGCTGGATCGAGAAGAAATTGTGATTTCATTTATTGAATGTGAAATTAAGGAATATTCAAATATTTATGTGTTTGTAAAGATACACGCCATTTCGGATTATTCATTACATATTCAACAATAAGCGGCGTCATTTCTTCTTTTTTGCTCCATTCAGGCTGAAGGAATAAAATGGCATTTTTATTTACTTTTTCGGCTTGTTCTTCGGCAAAAATAAAATCATGTTTGTTGAAAATAATTACTTTCAACTCATGGGCTTTATCATAAACGGTTTGTGTTGGTAATTTGTTTTTCTTTGGCGAAAGACAAATCCAATCCCATTTTCCACTTAATTCGTAAGCTCCCGAAGTTTCAATATGAACTTTTAGGTTATTATCTTTTAATTTTTGCGTTAGCAAAGTCATATCCCAAGTCAAAGGTTCTCCTCCAGTTACCACAACTGTATCTGCATATTTAGTAGCATTGGCAACAATTAGATCAATATTTGTGGGCGGATGCAATTCAGCATTCCAACTTTCTTTCACATCACACCAATGACAACCAACATCGCAACCACCAATTCTTATAAAATATGCGGCAGTTCCGGTATGAAATCCTTCCCCTTGAATGGTATAAAATTCTTCCATCAACGGAAGCATTGCTCCTTTATTTACTTCTAACTGTATTTCTTTTGATAACATCGTATTAATTTGAATTGCAAAGATAGTGAATTTGGGTTTTAGGATTTTGGGATTTAAAAAGAAGATTTCTTCGTTCCTCGCAATGACTTATTAGCATAAAAAAACCGATAGTTTCTTTAGAACTATCGGTTTTCTATAAAATTCGATTAAAACTATTTCAACAATTTTAATGATTCAATTGCATAATTATTTGTTGGATCAAGCGCTAAAGTTTTTGCAAAATATTCTTTTGCTTTTACTTTATCAGTGTTTGCATAACTTGCAGCAGTAGTATTATAAGCCTCTATAACTTTTTTAGTTGTAGCAGGTTTTGCTAATTCATCAGGACCTTTTTCGGTAACTTTAGCAACAAAAGCATCATAATATTTTATAGTCATTTCATCATTACCCATCAAACTATTCGTTCTAGCTCTATAAAGATATGCATCTTGATAAGTTGGAGAAGCAGTTATTACATTTCCAAAAGCAGTATCTGCTTTTTGCAAAGCTATTGGATCTGGTTTAACATCTTTTTTATTATTAGAATAATAAATTGACAACCCAAAATAAATATTATCATCTACATAATTTTTAGCTTCCGTATTAGTTGTACCTAATTCAAATATTGAAGATGCTTCTTTGTATAATTTTTGGCTGAACATTTTTTTACCAATTTCATTCAAATCTTCAACAACCAAAGGCTCCATTTCTATTGCTTTCTTAATATCAGAAAGTCCTGAACTAAAGGCAATAGAATCAATTGATAATCCGTCTGCACTAGTTCCTTTTTTAATTCTGGCCAAACCTAAATATAAATAATCTTTTGCAATTATCTTATTAGTTGGATTAGCGGTATAGCTTTCAAGTGATTTAATTGCTTCATCAATATTACCATTTTCATAAGCAGAATACCCTAAATAACGAAAGATTCTAGGATTTACTTTATCCATTTCGCTCATTTTTTTAGCCTCAATTTCAAGCGCTTTATAATCTTTTACAAGAATTAAGAAATCCGCATGACGCATTCTAGAATTCAAAGAATAATCTGTTAAGCTAAGATATTTTTCATAATATCCAATTGCCGTTTGCATATATTCTGCAGATTTTGAAGGTTTATTTCTTCCCCATTTATAATAAGTTTCGGCTAATTCTCTATAAACTGGACCATAATTAGGATTTAAAGCTATTACTTCATTATAGGCTTTTAACGCTTCATCATACGATTTTGCTCCTTTTAGCAACACTCCTAATTGCATTTTTGCTCTAATTAAAGTATTGTCCGCTTGAAAAGCATCGCGATACGCTTTGTATGCTTCATTTTGATTATTATCACCATAATAAGCATCTCCAAGTGCTAACGAAACTTGAGCATCCATAGGATTTACAAGTTTTGCTCTGCTCAATATAGTAAGAGCATTTTTATAATCTGGCTTAGAAATATTCATATAGGCTCTACCTATATAAATATATTCTTCAAAATCTTTTTTTCTCAAATCTTTTGCAGCCAAACCAAAAAGATTTTGTGCAGCAACCGTATTACCACTTTCTAACTCAATTTGACCTAAACCAATATTGTTCAATCTAGCACTTTCGGTTCCAGACAATCCTTTTTGAAAAAAGATTTTAGCCGAATCAGAAATACTTTGAGTAAGATATATATTTCCTAAAAGGAAATCTGCCTTACCATTTGTTGGTTTAGTTTGAATAATCGATTTTAATATTGATTTCGCTTTTTCAAATTGCTCAGCGTCAATTGCTTTCTTTGCCAATTCAATATCTTGAGCATGACTCAGCGTCACAGAAGTTAAAAAAGCAATACTAAAAATTTTAAATTTATTCATCTGTATTGTATTAATTTATTTTTTATCGTTGATTATCTCTTTTCTTATATTCATTCTTCTCCCTGGAATTCTTACTGGTAACAATCCAGATTTTAAAACTATTCTTTGTCCAATATCCCCAGCTACAAATGAGGCAAAACCCATTCCTAATCCAGAATATCCCTGTGCATCTATTATATACAAATCACGTGCCAAAGGATATTTACTTTCGGCAATATTATTTTGAGTTGGTGCAAAATAATCATTACTTGTAAGACCTTTTACACTTAATATATTAATCTTATCTACAAATTCATTCATAGAAGGTTTAGGTTGCATCAACCAATTGACGCCAACTATACCAATCATACCATCATTCTGAGAAACAAATTTGATAACTTCTTCATTTGTTTTAAATGAATAAACCCCTTTTTCTGGAATTTTACTAATTCCGGCTAATTCATTCATATAACGTACCGTACTTGAATTTGGATTGTCGAAAACTAAACCTTTTATTTTTGAATTCGGTTTCCCTTGCATAAACTCAACTATAGTCTTTAACTCAATTAGAGTATCGTTATTTCTTTTATTAGAAATAAAAGAAATTGCGTCAGTAGCAAATTTAGTAATTTTTGGAGTAATCTTTTTTTGTTCAAAGATTTTATTTTCATCATTTGTCAGGTTTCTTGTTAAGATTGCAACAACTGACTTCTCATTGAACAAAGAATTAACAATTTCTGATTCAGATTTTGAGTCAAGCTTAATTTTAGCATCATAATTACTTTCAAAGACAGCTACTTGATCTTCAATTATTGGTGTTAAAGTTTCATCAACTAAAAATGTTGCAGAACCGTTCAATATTGATTCTTTATTTACGTCTTTCTTGTCTTTTTGGTTACACATTACAAATAATAAACCAATAAAAATAAACACTATAAATTTATTAATTTTACACATGACTAATCATTATTTGCATTAAAAAATCTTGTAAACCTAAAAAAAGAATAAACAATTAGAACAACACCTAGTGCTACTCTATAATTTGTTGGCATAACAATTGGAAAGTTTTTCCAAAAAATTATTATCGTTCCTAAAACTAAATAGCCTAGAAAAAACAAAATCCCTATAATGAGAAGAAATCGCTGTTTAGGCGATTTCTTCTTAAAATTATTTACTGTATTTTCAAGCATTATTCGGCAGACTGAATGTTAATAGGTAAGCTAAAAGTACATCTTACTTTTTTACCATTTTGCTCTCCCGGATTCCATTTTGGAGCCGCTTTTAATACTCTTATCGCTTCTTTTCCTGTTCCGTAACCAATATCTCTAAGTACTTTAATATCCGTTAATGAACCATCTTTTTCTACAACGAAAGTAACATATACCTTCCCTTTAAGACCTTCTTCTTCTGGAGTACGATAATTTTTACCTACATATTGATAAAATTTATCCATACCTCCTGGAAAATCAGGTTTTACCTCGATACCAGCCGTATTATAAACGGTGTTATCTTCTTCAACTACAGCAGCAGTTCCTGTACCAACTGGCTCTACCGTTAATACAGCATCAGGATCTCCTTTTATTGTTTCTGCACCAATTTTTTTGTCCTTAAGATCTTTAACAACAACAATTTCTTCAACAACCTCATCTGCTTTTGCAACCACTGGTTTCACAAATTTTACTTGATCTACTTTAGGAGGTGGTGGCGGTGGCGGCGGAAGATTGTCTTTCGGTTTATCTTTTGGCGGCATTTTTACCGTGGTGATTTTTACGTTTAAAGCATCGTCATTTTCAGAAGCTTTTGGTAGTAAACTCAAAATTTTTGGCATACTAACTGCAAGAGCAAAAATAAATGTACCAATAAGGAATGCCTTAAAAGAATTCTTGGTCACGGATTTTCTTAAATCATAAGCACCATACTTTTTGTTGCGTCCTTCGAATACAATTTCAAGCCATTGATTTTTTAATAAATCTAATTTCATATTTCTTAATTATTAGGTTATTGGGTCATAAGAGTAACTCTTATTTTCCTTCTAACAATTTCTTTTCTTCTGGTGAAAAATCATTTACAATAGCACTTGAAGGCACACCAACAATCGCCATTTCATCTAATATATCAACCAAATTACGGTAATTTGATTTTTTACCCGGTTTGATAATAACAATCATTCCGTTTTTAGGTTTTCCTTTTGCCGTAGAATAAGCCAAAACTGCCGCTTTTCTTTTTATCAATTCTGCACGGATACCATCTTTCCCATAAGTAAAATCTTTAGGAGCTCCACCAGCAACAGGAGTTGCTAACAACCCCACATAACGTACCAATTTATTGTTTTCACCCATCAATATTGTCATTGTACGGTTTTCATCAACTTTGATATCCTGTTGTTTTTTATTAGGATCTTCTTTATCTGGTAATGACAAATCCATTGCATGTGGTTTAGACAAGGTCGTAGTAAGCATAAAGAATGTAATCAATAAGAAGGCCAAATCTACCATGGCAGTTAAATCTACCTTTGAGTTTTGTTTTTTACTTCTTACCTTTTTATCTTTCCCGCCACCGCCGTCGCCTGTATTTAATTCAGCCATTTTAGTGTCTTTTTATAATTAAAAATTCTTTCCTCTTAAACCAGTAACTAAATTATAGCTATTGATTTTTTGATCTTGCAAAATATCCATTACTTTTTTAATTGATGGATATTCTTCCTTTGCATCCCCTTTTATGGCAATTTGCAATTCTTTATTGTCAATTTCAATATTTGCAGTACGAGAATAATAAATCCAATCTTTCAATTGGTTATCAAGTGAGTCTTTTGGTACACCAGGCTGACCCGCTTTACTTCTATCAGCAGCTTTCATATCTATAATTTGCTTCAAACTTTGAATTGGAACACCAAACCCTTCCATCAAGGCAAAATTATCTTTATCCGCTTGAGAAAAAGAAACATTATATTTCTGACCCATCAACTCAAGAGTTCTTTTACGAATTTCCCTTCCTTTCAAATCAAAAAATACTTTTCCCTTACCAATAGTTATCGTAGCCAAATCATTTTCAGGCAATTTGGATTGATTAGTTGATGAAGGTGTATCCACAGGCAGAGCTTCTGGTATTTTGGCTGTGGCAGTCAAAATAAAAAAAGTAAGCAAAAGGAACGCTACATCACACATCGCCGTCATATCAATAGACGCCGCTTTTTTTTGCATTTTTACAGCCATTAATTATATTTTTAAATCTATTAGAAATCAGCATTATATATTAATACAACGCTAAATTCTTATAAATTATTAGTAATTATTTTTGTGTCCCTCTAAAATGTCTGTAAGTATTTACGATTGTAGAACCAGCTTCGTCAATAGAATAAGTTAAAGTATCAATTTTAGAAGTAAATAAGTTATACATAATAATAGCTAAAGCAGAAGTCGAAATACCTGTTGCTGTATTGATAAGTGCTTCAGAAATACCGTTTGCAAGCATTGCTTGATCAGGAGTTCCTGAACTTGCCAAAGCACCAAACGCTTTAATCATACCTGTTACTGTTCCTAATAATCCTGCAAGAGTTCCTAAAGAAACTAATGTAGAAAGAATAGTCATGTGTTTTTCTAACATTGGCATTTCAAGTGAAGTAGCTTCTTCAATTTCTTTGTGAATTGTTTCAGCAGCAGTTTCGCTATCTAAACCTTCTTTTTTAACATCTTGATATTTCACCAAAGCAGATCTAATTGCATTTGCAACAGAACCTTGTTGTTTATCGCAAGCTACAATTGCAGCATCGATATCCCCTTTAGTAACACTCGCTTTAATACCTTTCATAAATTGGTCAAGATTCCCTTTTCCAGCTGCTTTTGAAATTACTGCGAAACGCTCAAATGAGAATACAATAACCATTAACAAACAACCTAACAAGATAGGTACAATAGGACCTCCTTTATAAACCATTGCTAAATAATTTCCTGGAAGTGGGTGACCTGTATTTACTCCTCCTTCAAAATTCCCTCCATTACCCATTATAAAATTCCATATCATCCATCCTGAAAAAATACATAATGCGATAATGATACCTGTAATCATTCCTCCTAAACCTGCTCCACTTTCTTTTTTAACGTTTGCCATTTTTTTTTAATTTTAATAGTTTTAAATAATTTATTTTTGTTGTAATAAACTTGTTGAGGAGCAAATTTATATTTTTAGTTGTAATAAAAAAACTTTTTTTAATTTAATTCGAGTTAATTTTACCATTGTTTCAAAAAGAAGCGTTTTTTAGGTTGCATTAAAATCAAAAACTCCCTGCAAATTGATTTTTTTTTAAAATAAACCCAATGTTTTATGACTTTTTGAAATAATGCTTCAACAATTTATTGAAATTAATTGTAAAAAAATATTTTCATTTTTAATTACAAAAAAGGGTTAATTTTATTGATTATCAAAAAAGTTATATTTGTACTTGATTCAAATTAATATCTAATTTAGAGATTAATAATTAAGAAAAATATTCATACAATAGTATTAAAACAGGATCTTTTTTTATCTAAACTTCACAACAAACTAATCACGAGCCTTCTAAGGAAATTATAAATAAAAATTATATGAAAGGATACGCAACTATTGGATTACTCATATTGTCAAATATATTTATGACACTTGCTTGGTACGGACATTTAAAATTTAAAGAGCTAAAATGGTTCGAAAACGCTGGATTAATAACCATTGTCCTCATTAGTTGGGGATTGGCTTTATTCGAATATTGCTTTCAAGTTCCAGCAAATCGAATAGGTTATGAAGGTAATGGAGGACCATTTTCCTTGATGCAACTTAAAGTAATTCAAGAAGTAATTACCTTGGTTATATTTGTGGTTTTTTCGTTATTGTTTTTCAAAAACGAAACCTTTAGGTGGAATCATTTTGTTGGTTTTATCTTTTTGGTTTTAGCGGTTTACTTTATATTCAAAAAATAAAATCCACCTTATTCAAAATTAGTATTTTTAGTTCCTAAATTGAAAGACAGAAAACTCATTTTAAAATGTCGGAAAGTAAATCCATTCTCTTTCTAGGCGTGAAAATCTTATAAGATTTGGGAAATTATTTCATTGGCGTGAAAACTAATTTTGTCGAAGTCTTGATAATTTCTTCCTTATTCAACTTCATTTTTCTAAACTTACCCGCGTTGTACATTTCGGTTTGATCGCTATAATGTTTGCTAAAAGGATTCCCTGATTGCCCTGTTGGCAAAATACTCATACTGTTTTCTATGTCCGAAAAATCGATAACTCTTCGGGTTGATGGTCCTGCTTTTACATCATATTTACCATTATCAGTAAAACCGAACATTAGATTATTAATCACTTCATTTGATCCTTGAATTGCAAAAGGCCCAATATTGAAAATTCCTCTCAAAGCTGCCACTTTCCCCAAAGGATGTTGATGTTCTAAAGTATGAACTCTGTCCCAAGTCCAAGAATCAACATCACTTCCTAATTGATTTTCGAGTGACGAAATGGCTTCATGAAACGATTTATTAAGGATTTCACTTCTTGTTTCTTTCTTGTTTTTTGTACTGATATCATCCCACCAAACCGAATTTGCATTCTGACTCTGACTGGCAATTACTTGTTTTATAATATGTGTACTCAAAAGCATATTAAAATCTGCTTCACCCAATTCGTCCTGAAAAGTATTTTTCAAATAAAGATAAATCCATTTGTTGTAAATTGTTGGAGCTGTGTCTTTCAAATCACTCGAACCTTTCCATTTTTCAAGAACAGATAACGCTTCTTTTTCATTGGTTGAAAGCGATTTTCTATTCAAAGTTGGAATAAAATTACTCACAATCTCAGTAGCTCGATTCGAAACATTGTCATTCATCATTTTTTCCACATCTTCTTTCGTCCAATTGTTTTTTGGCTCCAATAATCCCGAAATTCTTTTGGCGCGATCTTGAGGCAAATAATAACCGGGATACAAATAACCGTCAACAGCTTCCGGCTGATTATTAGAAGAATATACATAATTCCAACTTGGGTTTATTGCGTGTGGGTTTTTGGAAAAATCCAAGAATTCTTTCTTATCATCGATACCATTTACACCATTTAAAATGAAATTTGGATTAACCGATTTATCCAATTTATATAATTTCCCTGCTGTATTCCATGCGATATTTCCTTTGGCATCGCCGTACATAATATTTAATCCTGGCGCAGCAATTAGTGAAACTCCTTTTCGAAAATCATCTAAATTTGCAGCATGCGAAAGCGAATAAACGGCTTCTAACATTTGATTATTTTGTTGCGTAAAAATCCAAGTCATTGCCACAGGTTTTGTCCCTTTTACTCCGTCTAAAAAGCCATTCATAATTGGTCCGTGTTGTGTTTCTTTAACTTCTAAAACTACATCTGAACTGTCTTTTACCTTAATGGTTTCTTTGCGAATTTTGTAATCCTGAAATCCATTTACGGTTTTATACTGATTTTTATTATTGAGATTTTCTTCTTCCTGAAAAAAATCGACATCGTCATTTTCGAACATCGTCAAACCATACGCATAATTATGATTGTGTGCCAAAAGCGGAAATGGAGTTCCTGCCAAATAATAGCCGTAAATTTCATAATTAGGGACTACAATATGTGCTTCGTACCAAGTACACGGTTGCGAAAAAGCAATATGCGGATCATTGGCAAAAATAACTTTTCCGTTTTTGGTTTTCTTAGGGGCAATAACCCAGCTGTTACTTCCTATGAAAGCTGGCACAACCGAATTATCCAATAAACTGGCAACTGATTTAGAAATTTCGGCGTATTCAATGGCTTTTCCGTCGAAATTTTTGATTTTGGTTGTTCCCAAAGAACCATCTAATCCAAAATCTTTTAAATAATCAGCGCCTAATTTATTGCGAATATCTGTCATTAACGGATCTGTTTTTTGAGCCATCGCAAAACTGAACGACATATATCCGAAGATATTATAGACGTCTTTAATGGTAAATTTTTCTTTTTTTAATCCCAATATTTTGAATTCGATAGGGGTTTTTCCCTCTTTGACATATTGATTAATTCCGTCAATATAAGCCAAAGCCAATTGATAAGTTTCGGAGTTTTTATCTATTTTAGCAATTGCTTTTTCGGAGTTTTCATTGATCCCCAAACCAGCAAAAAATTTGTCGTTTTTTAATGCTTTAGTTCCAAAAACCTCCGATAATCTTCCCGGTGCAATTCGGCGGATTAATTCCATTTGCCATAAACGATCTTGCGCATGAACATAACCCAAAGCGGTCATTGCATCTTTCTGGGAATTGGCATAAATATGAGGAACGCCAAAATCATCAAAATATACAGTAGTTTCCTGTTTAATATTTTTTAGCCTTAGATTCCCTTCATAAGTGGGTTTTAGATAAAAACCATAACCAACTAAAGTAAGGGACATAAAAATTATCAATAACAGTATAAAAAGAAGTATTTTTTTTAGATTTTTCATTTTTATCAATTTTATAGAAAACAAATATAAAAGATTTTAGAGTTATTTTAAACTATTTATTTTCAATGTGTTTGAAAAGATAATTAGAAATAAGGCTGTCCGTTATAATACCAAAGTCAATAATATTTGTTTCATTTCGACAAAGGAGAAATCGTACAACGGGAGCAACTGATGTGATTTCTCCTTCGTTGAAATGACAAAAGGTTTAATTTTTTGTTTAATTTTTATTATTTTTTGTTAAACAAAAGTATATTTGCAGGAAATAAATCAAAGATGAAAAACATTTCGAAAGAAGCTATTTCTCAAATGGAAAAAGTAGAACGATTGAATTTAATCAACTCATGTACGGGTTATAAATCGGCAAATTTAATTGCTACAAAATCGGTGGATGGAAAACCGAATGTGGCTATTTTTAGTAGTGTTACGCATTTGGGAAGCGAACCAGCTTTGATAGGATTTATCATGCGCCCTACTACGGTTCCTAGAGATACATATAAAAACATTAGAGAGACTGGCTATTTTACCATAAACCATATTACGGTTGATATGATTGCCGATGCGCATCATACCTCGGCAAATTACGAGTTGGGAATATCGGAATTTGACAAAACAAATTTAGAGGAAGAATACAAAAACGATATTGAAATTCCTTTTGTAAAAGGAAGTCCAGTTCAGTTGCATTGCAAATATGTGAATGAATATTATATCAAAGAAAATGATACGATTCATATTATTGCGTCGATTGAAAATTTGTTTTTTGATGAAAGTTTGCAACATGAAGATGGTTGGTTGCAAATTGACAAAGGCAATGTTATTGCGCTTAATGGTCTCGACGGATATTGCTTGCCTAAATTGGCAGATCGTTTTCAATACGCAAGAAAAGACACACCATCGAAAAGCTTCTTTTAAACGTAAACGTTCTTTATAATTGGGGTTTGCGTGAGGGATTACTTCACTTAAAGTTTGTTTTTATCGGAGTTCAGTGAACTTCGTTTGAAGTGAAAATCCTTTATTTATACCTGACAGGTTTTAAAACCTGTCAGGTATAAATAAAGATTGTAATGGATAGCCCGACCCTTTTGGGTCACGCCCAAAAAAAAATCTCGCCATTTCTGACGAGATTAGTCCTCACCCCAACCCTCTCCAAAGGAAAGGGAGGAAGAAATATATGTTTAGATGATTAACATCGCATCACCGTAAGAATAGAATTTATATTCTTCTTTGATGGCTTCTTCGTAAGCTCTTTTCATTAAATCATGCCCACAAAATGCAGAAACCATCATTAACAATGTTGATTTTGGCGTGTGAAAATTAGTAATCATACAAGTCGCCAAACTAAAATCGTGAGGAGGAAAAACGAATTTGTTTGTCCAACCGTCAAAAGGATTCAATGTTCTTTGTGAAGAAACTGAACTTTCTACAGCACGCATAGAAGTTGTTCCCACGGTACAAATACGTTTTTTGTGTAATTTTGCGTTGTTTACAATATCACAAGCTTCTTGAGTAATTTTCAATTCCTCTGAATCCATTTTGTGTTTAGATAAATCCTCAACCTCAACAGGATTGAAGGTTCCTAAACCAACGTGAAGTGTCACTTCGGCAAATTTTATTCCTTTGATTTCTAATTTTTTCAATAAATGTTTAGAGAAGTGCAAACCTGCAGTTGGTGCTGCAACAGCGCCTTCTTCTTTAGCATAAATGGTTTGGTAACGATCCGCATCTTCTGGAGTTACGTCTCTGCTGATGTATTTTGGGATTGGAGTTTCTCCAAGTTCGGTCAATTTGTTTCTGAATTCTTCGTAAGAACCATCGTAAAGAAAACGAAGTGTTCTACCACGTGAAGTTGTATTATCGATAACTTCGGCTACTAATGAATCGTCGTTTCCAAAATATAATTTGTTTCCGATACGGATTTTACGAGCTGGATCTACTAAAACATCCCAAAGACGTTGTTCTGCATTTAATTCTCTAAGTAAAAAAACTTCGATTCTTGCTCCCGTTTTTTCTTTGTTTCCGTATAAACGTGCTGGAAAAACTTTGGTATTGTTCAAAATTAAAACATCGCCATCATCAAAATAATCGATAACATCTTTGAAAGTTTTATGTTCTATGGTTTGCTTTTGACGGTCGATAACCATTAGACGCGCTTCGTCTCTATTTTCGGAAGGATATTCTGCAAGAAGTTCTTTTGGTAAATTGAATTGAAAATGTGATAATTTCATTTAGAAGAAGTTATGAGTTATGAGTTATACATTATGAGTTTTGAAACTCCTAATTTTAAATCGTGCGCAAATATACGATTGTGAGATAGGCGTTGTCAAGTGTTTTGACGTTTATTTTGCTTTTTGCCGCAAAGACGCCAAGTAACAAAGTTTATATTTCAGAAATTTGAAAATTCAAACTTTTTAAATCTTCCCAAAAATCAGGATATGATTTCGAAACAACTTCGGCATTTTCGATAATTATTGGCACATTTAATGCCAAAGGTGCAAATGCCATTGCCATTCGGTGATCGTTATAGGTGGCGATTTTTATATTGTGATTGATGGTTAACGAAGGCAAAAGCGTTAGACTTTCGTTCGTAACCGAAATAGTAGCTCCGAGTTTTGTCAATTCGATTCGCAATGCTTCTAGCCTGTCAGTTTCTTTAATTTTCAGAGTGTGAAGTCCGGTAAGATGACAACCAATTCCTAAACCAAGACAAGTTACGACAATAGTCTGCGCAATATCCGGCGTGTTATTTAGGTCGAAATTAACGGTTTCTAAATTAAAATTTTCTTGTTTAACCAAAGTCATTTTATTGCCGTCGAAATGAGTTTCGACACCCATTTTCTTGTAGATTTCGACCAAAGCCGAATCGCCTTGTAAACTGCTTTCTTTGTAACTCGTCAATGCAATTGTAGCATTTTGCGACAAAGCCACAATACTGAAAAAATAAGAAGCCGAACTCCAATCGGATTCTACTGTCATTACTTTTGTTTCTACTTCTGGTTTTGGAAAAACTTTAATTATGTTTCCTTCGAAACTGGTTTGTATCTTTAAATCATTGAGCAAAGCCAATGTCATTTTGATATACGGAACAGATGTAATTTCGCCTTCTAATGTCAATTCGATTCCGTTTTCAAGCTTTGCAGCAATCAACAAAAGTGCCGAAATATATTGGCTACTTACACTTGCTGGCAAAGAAACTTTACTTTGTGACAGTTTTTGTCCTGTGATTTTTATTGGCGGAAAACCATCATTTTCTATATATTCTATTTTGGCTCCGAGTTGACACAAAGCCTCCACAAGAATCTTAATTGGTCTTTCTTTCATTCGCGGAGAACCTGTAAGCGTCACGGTTCTATTTTCCTGAATGGCAAAAAAAGCGGTAAGAAATCGCATTGCCGTTCCTGCGTGATGAATATCTATAACTTGGTTATTGGGTGCTGGGTGTTGGGTGTTGGGCACAAGTGCTTCTTGCATCACCTCACTATCATCAGAATTGGAGCTGTTTTCTATGCTAATATTTGGAAACAAAGCTTGAAGCAACAATAAACGATTGGTTTCGCTTTTTGAGCCAGTTACTGAGATGGCAGAAATAAGATTGCAGATTGCAGTCTGTAGAAGTAAATTCATATTTGTAATTATGAGTTTTGGTTTTTTGTCCAAATAATTTAGGGGCGCAATTTACCAATACTCCTTCACAATTCATAATTTACAATTCATAATTATTTCAGCTTTTCGTTGTTTTTGTGTCGGTCTTTGTCACGAATTGATTTCAAATCCATTTTCTTGTCGAAAGCAGCTTGCAAATCGATTCCGGTTTGGTTGGCGAGACACAAAACTACAAAAACTACATCGGCAAGTTCCTCGCCAAGATCTTTGTTTTTATCGCTTTCTTTCTCGGATTGTTCGCCGTAACGACGAGCAATAATTCTGGCAACTTCACCTACTTCTTCGGTAAGTTGCGCCATATTGGTAAGCTCATTGAAGTAACGAACTCCATGTTCTTTTATCCAGTTATCTACGTCGAGTTGGGAATTTTTTAGGTTCATAAGTATTGTTGTTTTTTTAAACCCAAAGATATTTATTCTTTATTTTGATTCCTTATATTTTCTTCAAAACAATTTTCTCATTTTGCTTATCAATCATTTGTTGGTAAAAAGCTTTAAGAACATCATAAAAGTTTTCTGAAACAACAGCCTTATTTATATTTTTCACAACCTGAATCTGAATTGTATTTCCTTCAGCTAATATATTAAATACATACACTCCCACATTTTCTCCAGTAGCTATTTTTATTGATTTTGGGATTGATTCTACAGCATAGCCTTCAGGAATTTGAAAACTTAAATTAAATTTTTCTTGTTTTGGATAACCAAAATAAATTGGAAATTGTCTTTTTCCCAGAACAAAAGGATTTTTCGTGTGAGTGAAAAATAACAAAGGATTAATATACATTTTCCCACCAATAATTTCACATTCATTATCCGATATAAATGTGAAATTTTCTATAATTGGTTTAGATAAATTAGCAGCATTTTCAATAGTATAATCACTGATTTTTATTTCATTTAAATCATTCTCCAATTTTTCGAGATAATTTTCTTGATTGATCCCTCTATTTTTTACCCTAAAAGTAAAAGCTTCATAATCTGTTCTTTGAATCCTTGATTTTCCTGTAATTTTTCCATTTGAACCAATTTCAACCTTCATATTTATCGTGTTGTTTGATGATAAATCAGTTACTAAATTAATTTCTTGTGAAGATCCATCTGGTCTAATTAATCTCCCAGCCCAATTCAAGGCATATAAAGGCAAAACATTTTGAACTGTATTTTTATTTGTTGCATCGAGTAAAATTTGTTTTCCATCAACTTCTACCGCAGCTATAACATAGTTAAAAACAGTTCTACTAGGATAGAAAGGAATTCCGTTTTCAATAGTACTTAACAATACTGGATTGGCATTTATACCTGCATTATTTAACATAGAAATTAGAATAAAATTGATTTCGGCGGTATTACCTATACCCTCTAAATAAGCTTTTTTAACACCTTTATCCGTATAGTAGCCTTTTTGATTATTCCAATTCATTTTGTTTTGAACAAATTTAAAAATGACATCTATTCTTTCTAATTCAGAAGTAACATTTTTTAAAATAGTTTTTAAATCTTGTTCAATATACAATCGCTCGTTAAGTTCTTTTCCGAAGCTTTTGTCTTCATAAATTGTTTTTGCAACACCTTCCCAAGTCTTTGAATAATCTTTTACTGGTTCTTCATAAAATTGAGTTTTTTCTAACTCGTGTTGAATAGTTGACCTGTAATTTTGAATATTATCAACATAAGGTTCCTCTACTAAAGCAGGAATATTTTCGGCAGAATAATTAGAATTTATTTGCCGAAAACTCACCGACTTACTTCTTGTAATATCGTATTTATCTGCATAGCTTAGTGATCCAGTTACTATTTTCGCCTCTGATTTTACTGGAAAAAGACCTGTAACAATGGCTTTATAAATAAAAAACAATGGTATTTCTGTCCGATATTGTGAGTGATTAACAGGGATTTCGTATTGAAAATCAAAGTTTGGAAACTTAACTATATTTTCTGATTTTAAAATATATTTAAATTCAATAACCGAGCCTACTTTTACATTTGGCATAGTTATCGAAGCTTCATTCCAATATTTATTTACTTTTTTATTCAAATCACCCTCACTCTTCAGTTTAGTTTTAACAATCACACCATTTTCGAGATTGTATGTAACACAATTAGAAAAATCAACCCTATCATCATTGTAATTTTCATAGCCCACATAATAGGGTACTTTGTAATCTGCCCATTTTAAGCCTTCCGTTTTATATATTTTTATCCTAAATATATATTCCGTATTGATACTAAATCCATTTTTTAAATCATAACCAAAAAAAGTTCGTGCTTTATTAAATAGTATCGCCGCAACTGCACTTGTATCAATTGGATGTTTTTTTTCTTCCAATTCTGAGATAGATATTTTTTCTAACTCTAACTTTTGAGCAAAGGATTTTGAAAACAAAATAAGAAGCAACAGAACAGCAATTGTTTTAATTTTCATATTTATTATATTTTCTTTAAAACAATTTTCTCGTTTTGCTTATCAACCATTTGTTGATAAAAAGTTTTTATAATTTCATAAAAATCAGCTGAAACTATAGGTGCATTTATCTCTTTTGTTATTATTACCTGTATTTTATTTCCCGTATTTGCTATTACAAATTTAAAACTACCCATGTTTTCTGGAGTAGCAATATTCATAGCTGCTGGCATAGATTCTACAATATAACCATCGGGAATTTCGATATTAATATTGTATTTATTTTGAAGTGGATAACCAAAATCGACTGGATATTCTCTAACTTCTTGTTTAAAAGGATTTTCTTTGGTTGCCAAAAAAAGCATTGGAGAAATATAGATTTTACCATTAATAACTTCTATATCTTTATTATCTTTAAAGGAAAAACCCTCAACTATTGGTTTTGACAAATCCAACTCATTTTCCCTAACATAATCACTTATTTCAATATTATTATTTTGATGTTCAAGTTGTTCAATATAAGTATCCTTTGCCGTTTCTATATTTTCTTTTCTAAATTCTAATGCTTTGTGATTGACAAATTGTCTTTTTATTTTTCCATCAGCTGTTCCATTGCTATTCAAAACTATATTTATATTTGACACCACTTTCGAAATTTCTTTTGGCATCAAATCCACCTCTGTTGATGTTCCATCTTTACGAATTAATCGTCCAATCCAGTTTAAATCTCGTAATGGTAAAATATTGGGCAGCGAATATTTTTCTGTTGCATCTAGTAAAACATTTCCTTGAGGTGTTTCTATTGCTGCAATAACATAATTAAATGCTGTTCTACTAGGAAATAAAGCAATCCCGTTATCCCGAGTACTTACTAAAACAGGATTTGCATCAATTCCTACAAAACGCAACATAGCAGTTAACATTAAATTTATTTCTGCCACATTTCCTGTTTTGTCTTTATAGGCTTTTTTAACTCCATCATTGCAATAATAATTGTTGAAATTATTCCACTTTACATTTGTTTTTACAAAGTTAAAAATAGCGGCAATTTTCTCTTCCTGTGAATTCAATCCGCTGATTAATTTGGTAATATCATCCTCAAAATAACCAGTTTTGTTTAATTCTCCTCCAAAATCATCATAATCATAAATTCTTTTCGCCACCGATTTCCAGTCAGTTGAATACATTTTTAATGGCTTATTTGGGTATTTAATCATTTGTAATTCTTGGACCACACTTGCTGTGTAATTATCAATATTATTTACATAAGCCTCCTCTTTCATCGCTGGAAGATTTTCTGCAATATAATCTGTTTTGGTTTCTTCGTAATTAAGTTCACTTTGAACATAAGATTCTCTTGATTGAATACCATTCAATCCACTACCATCACTTCTTTGCATTTCTGAAAATTTTATAGATTTTGGTGACTTGATAACGGTCATTTTTGGGTATATATATCCTTTTGTATTTGTATTATAAACATAATATTCAGGAACATAAGTGGTATATTCAGAATAATTTACCGGAATTGAAGCTTGAAAGTCCCAATCTCTCATACTCCCTATCGAATTTGTATGCAAAATATATTCATATTCTATTATAGATCCTTCCTTAACATTAGGCATGGCTATTTTTTTTCTTCCCCAATATCTATTTACTTTTTCATCAAAAACACCGTCACTTTTAAGTTTTGTTTTTTCAATTTTCCCATCCACAAGATTGTAAGTTACCGCTTCGTCAAATGAAATAGATTCTGTAATGTTGCTACCTATATAATATCGAACTGCTTTGTTAGCCCAGTCATATCCTTCTTTTTTGTATATTTTAATTTTAATTTTAACGGTACTTACTACTCCAAACTCTCCCTCACTTTTATTAAACACAAACTTAACTTCTCCTTTGCTAAACAATATTGCCGCCACTGCCGAGGGATCTTTTGGACATTCCTTTTCCTGTAGTTCTGCAATAGAAACTTTTCCTAACTCAAATTTTTGAGCCTTGATGTTCGAAAAACATAATATAAGTACTAAAACAATAAGTGATTTTTTAATTGGCATAATTACTAGATTTTGGTTAAAATTATTTTGGCATTATCGTTTCTTGAAACTTGTTCCATAAAGAGACGGTATTCATCATATTCGGTATTTTTATACAATCCTTTTTTGATAAAAAGCGACCGTTTATAAATCAAGTTTTTAGTGTCTTTTTTTATAATTTCGGTTTTATATTCGCCAAATTTACTGTTCAATTCATAGTTTTGCGGCAATGATTCAATTGTAAAACCTGATGGTAAAACTATGGCAACTTCATCCGTATCATAATAACCTCTTTGAATTTCGAAAGGCGTTTTTCGATTCCTAATACGTTTTATATTTCCTGTATATTGGTTAAAAGCATTCACAACAAAAATCATTTTATTACTTGAAATTTTACCGTAATTCTCTGCCGAAATGGCTAAGTTTTCAGTAAAACTTATTTTTTCTTTATCATTTAGAAACGATGCCTTATTTATTTTTAAATTACTGATATTATCCCAAAAATTTTTATAATGAGCTTCTTTATCTGTAGGTTGCATTTTTTCTATATGATATTTTCTACTGAATTGTGCCCCTTCTGAAACCATTGAAATTGTCCCCGATAAAACCCCATTTTCATCTAATGAATAATTGCCTTTATTTACTTGTGTATTCCCTATATCGGGATAGACTTTAGTTCTCACAATTTCGCCACCGTCCGGTTTTACGATTAAAACATTTCTATCATCCGTAAAAGTACCTTGATATCCAAAAGGATTATCTTGACTGGTACATTCTAACCAAATTTTATTTTCCCCATTAGGAACAGATAAAATCATGTGATTTCCCTGCATAGAAACAAAGTCCGGCTGAATATCCTGCTTGCTGCCTCCTCCATACAAAAGTGTATTATAAGAAGGAACATCTACAGCATTTAAGAGCGCTTTGGTATAATTTGAAAGCGCTTTACAATCCCCATATCCCAGCCGATCCACATCAGTGGCAAGCATTGGTTTCCATCCACCAATTCCTACTTGAATGCTAACGTATCGTGATTTTTCCTGAACATAATTATAGATCAACATTGCCTTCTTGATTGGATCTTTTTCGTCACCAACTAAAGCTTTCATTTTTGCTTTGGTTTCCGGTGTTAATTCGATTGTTCCTGTCAAAATTTTATCCGAATACCATAGCCCAAACTCTTTCCAAGTTTTTACATTCCCATCTACGCCTTCAAGATGAAAAAACTCTAAACCCATCATTACTTTTGGAAAGATTTCTACAAAAGAAGGACTCAAATTTTCCTCTTTTTGAGCAGTAATATTCGTTGCCGTGTAGGAAAGTTGCGTAGGAGTATCTATAGTTTTCTTGATTGGAAAATTAGAAAAATTGAATTCCATTTTCTTAAATCCAAGATTATCAGGATAATTTACGTTCAAAACGCTTTTTTCAATACTTAAAAGATAATCATTCAGTGGAAACCATTGCGGAATAAAAGCAGTCGTCGAAGTTTGAACTTCACTTTCAAAAATTAAGGTAAAAGGATATTGAGTTGGCGTATAATTCAAATAAATAAAACGACTATCCGAGAAAAGTGTAATACCATCAAGAGTACATTGGTCTTTAAAATCTTTCTTTTTAATTCTTTTAATTTCCTTGCCAAAACTGTCATAAACAGTAGCTTCAACACTACGAATACTAGTATGTTTATCATAATGCTCCACCGCATCAATACTATTAATTCCTTTTTCGTTCAAAACTGTTATTACCCTTTTCACTTTGATATTCATATCACGCTGGGAAGAAATTACGATATCAATTTGATTTAAACGCACCACCGCATTGGCATTTTGCTTTAAACTATCAGGAATTAATAAAGTGGAATATTCCGGTTTTTGGGAGAAGACGAATGTTGCAAAAAACAACATTATTAGATAGCTGTATCGAAATTTCATGCAATTATTTTTAGAGCATGAATATAAGAAAAAATTTGTAAAATAAAGGTTAATTCCTGTTTTTACTGTTAATTATTATAGTTACCGGTCCATCATTTACCAATGCAACTTTCATATCGGCACCAAATACACCGGTTTGAACTTTTTTCCCAAGTTCTTTTTCTAGGGTATTTACAAAATTCTCGTAAAGAGGAATGGCAATTTCTGGTTTGGAAGCTTTTATATAGGAGGGACGATTTCCTTTTTTGGTCAAGGCATGAAGTGTGAATTGAGAAACAACAATTACATCGCCATCAATGTCTTTTACAGAAAGATTCATCACCTCATTTTCATCTCCAAAAATGCGAAGATTGACAATTTTTTGGCAAAGCCAATCAATATCTTCTTGCGCATCGGCATCTTCAATTCCGACTAGAACTAACAATCCGTTTGCGATTTGTGCTACAATGTTTTTATTTATTTCAACTGACGCTTCACTAACTCGTTGTATAACTATTCTCATATAATGATTGGATTTATATTATGTAAGATGAGATTCTTCCTTCGTCAGAATGACAAATTCGTGTAAATTATGAATTACCAATTATCATTTGTCAATTACTCTCTCGTTTTATCGCTGATAATTCGGTCTTCATTATGAATATCCGTACGGTAATGTTCGTCATCACCTTCGAGAATTTTCAGGTAACTTCGATACCGAGACCAAGCGATTTCGTCTTTTTCTAATGCTGCTTTAATAGCGCAATGTGGTTCGTCTTTATGCAAACAATTGTTGAATTTACATTGTTCTTTCAACTTGAAAAATTCTGGAAAATAACCGCTGATTTCTTCTTTTTCCATATCGACAATTCCAAAACCTTTGATTCCGGGAGTGTCAATAATTTGAGCATTAAATGACAAATCATACATTTCGGCAAAAGTCGTCGTGTGCTGTCCTTGCTTGCTTGCTTCCGAAATTGTTTTTGTTTTTAGATGTAAAGAAGGTTCCATGGCATTGACCAAAGTCGATTTTCCTACGCCAGAATGTCCAGAAAACATGCTTACTTTTCCAATCATCATTTCCTTCAGCGCCTCGATTCCTTTCATTTCTGTCGAGGAAACGCGCAAACATTTATATCCAATTTCTTGGTACACGTGTTGCATATACAACTGCTCGTCGAGTGTGGCGTCGTCAAAAGTATCGATTTTGTTAAAAACCAAAACAGTTTCAATTCCGTAAGCTTCGGCAGTTACCAAAAATCGGTCTATAAAATTAAATGTTGTTGGTGGATTATTGATGGTCACCAAAAGAAATACGCGATCAATATTCGATGCGATAATGTGCATTTGATGCGATAAATTCACCGATTTTCGAACGATATAATTCTTTCGATCATGAATATTATAAATAGTTCCTGTAACCGTATCCGAAGTTTCTTCGAGTTCATAATCTACAATATCGCCCACAGCAATAGGATTCGTGCTTTTGATGCCTTTCATCCTAAACTTCCCTTTCATGCGGCATTCGATAAAATCGCCTTGATCGGATTTTACGGTGTACCAACTTCCTGTAGATTTATAAACGGTTCCTGTCATAAAGGATTTTTGATTGTAGATTAACGATTGTAGATTTCTGATTTAAAATCTAATACTTTGCAAAGGTAATTAGTTTAATCCGCAAATTAATTAATTTGTTTTTCCATTGGCACAAAAAAAGACTGCCTAAATTCATAGGCAGTCTAAGTTTATTTAGAAACAAAAAATCTAGTATTTATATCCAATTCCTGTTTTAATAGCTTGTGAACCTCCTAATTGATTAGAATTATATCCTGAAGTTGTTTTGTCAGAAGTCATTAATATAAATGGGCATCCAATAGCTGCAGCAGCTTTTTTCAATTTCATTTCTGCTTTTTTATCTCCAGTATTCCCTGTATGATAATTAATAAGTCCTGTTTTCCCTCTTACTTCTTCGCCTTTTTTAAGTCCTGAAATATAGGCTTTATCTTCTAAAATAATAACTTTTTCCCAATCATCTTCTTTAGAAACCACAATTTTTTCTGAAACTTCTTCAACTCTTCCGCTTTTTCCATAAACAATTTTTTCCACTGCATATTTACTAATAGTATTCTCAGCATCTTCACCGTCATATTTAAATACAATAGTAAATCCCTCCAATTTTATAACTTTCCCTTTTACAACTTCACCATTATGTTTGGTAATAACATCAACTTGGGCATTTGATATTGTCCCTGCTATCAGCATAGCTAATACTAGAATAATTTTTTTCATCTTTTGAGTTTTTTGTTAATATTTAAGATTCAAAAATAGTGTAAAATTTATTTAAAAAAAAATCCCCACAATTTGAAAAACTGTGGAGATTGATTTTATAAAAAATAGGAACTATGCGTTCAATATTTTTCTTAATGAACTCCTTTGAAAAAATGATAATTTATTCAAATTGCCAGAGACTATTCGAAGGCTATCTTTCTAATTTTAGCATTTTGATTATCAGCAACAAATATATTTCCTGAATTATCTATTGTGATACCTATAGGTTTATAAAAAGTAGCAGTAGCTATTGGCCCGTCAAGACCACCAGTTTTTCCGGTACCTGCAAATGTGGTTACAACTCCAAGGGGTGTTATTTTTCGAATTTTATTACCATAAGATTCTGCAACATATAAATTCCCTGATTTATCTATAGTAATACCTTCAGGAGAATAAAAACCAGCATTACTTCCTACACCCTCAATATTGAAGGGACTGGCGCCACCTGCCAAAGTAGTTACCACTCCTGCTGATGTAATTTTTCGAATTGTATTATTATTAAAAGTATCCGATACATATAGATTATTCGAAGTATCTATTGTAATGTTAGTTAGTCCTGAAAAACTAGCTAAAGTACCAATACCATCAACATTGCCATTAGTTCCATTTCCTGCAAAAGTACTTACGATACCTGCGGGTGTTATCTTTCTAATTTTGTAATTACCAGAATCTACTACATATAGATTTCCAGAAGTATCTATAGCTATATCAGTAGGGTAGTTAAAACTTGCTTGACTTACATCTCCGTCTGTATTACTTGCAACTCCAGTACCTGCCACAGTTGTTATTACACCTGCTGGGGTGATTTTTCGAATTTTATTGAAACCTTCATCAGCAACATATAGGTTATCCGAAGCATCGATAGTAATCCCTAAAGCACCGAAATAAACTGAACTCGTAGGACTAGTAAATGTAGTGACCACTCCCGCAGGTGTAATTTTTCGAATCTTGCCAGCTCCCCATTCTACAACGAACAAATTCCCTTTCGAATCTGCTACAAGATCTGAAATATTCCAAAAACTAGCTTGCGTTCCTACTCCATCTACACTAGTTCCAGCTATACCAGAACCTGCAAAAGTAGTGACTGTACTATAACTCTTATTCGAAACTGGAGTTGAATTATTAGAGCTACAGGAGCTAAATAGGAATACTAAAAAAAGCATGTTTAATACCAACAACGATAATTTTTTCATAAGAATTTAAATTAATTAATAAGAATCAAT
>CANBWX010000032.1 GCA_947373225.1 Flavobacteriaceae bacterium
AAATCATCGTTGACTCCTTCCTCCCGCATGAGGTTGATAACCGAAATATTGGAGTGAATTACATCCTGAAGATTTTCACTGTTGAAAGCTGTTTCTGAAACTATTATTCTACCGAATTCCATGCGTTTTATGTTTGAAGATTGGCTGCAAAATTCCGTTAAATAAAAACAGAAAAGAAATATTCTTCAACCTTTATCTAACTATAGAACTTTGACAAAGGTATTTTTAAAATAAAAAAGCCACATTAATTAAAATGCAGCTTTGTTTATATTCTATCAGAAAGGTATTATTTAAGTCTTTTTCATTGGAGGTAAATCAAAAGCTTTTGATTCACATTCAAAATTATTACGATGGGCTCCATCACAAAAAGGTTTATTTGCTGATAATCCACAACGACAAAGACCCAATGCCGCTCTTCCTTGAAGTCCAAAAACGTTTCCTTCTTGATCTACTATTTCAAAATCGCCTTCAATTTTTATAGATCCGTTTTTGTTAATCGTTAGTTTTGTCTTGCTCATACTATTTTTTAGTTTATTGAGGTCAAAGGTTGTAAAATATATGCTGACTACAACCTATTGATGTATTTTTATATTTCAAAGCCAACACAGAATCTTTAGGAATCCATTATTCGCTTTTCTTTTTGGCATTCATTTTTGTTACTAAAGCTTTCAGTCGTGCTGCCTTTTCTTTTTTCTCTTCTTGAAGTTTGGACTTCTTTCGATTGAGCAATTTGGTATGTAAAGCCTTATTTTTAGTGTTTTTTTCGGGTCCTTTTGCCATAATTTAGTGTCAATTATAATTCCATTTGCAAATATAAACAATGCCAAATTAAAAAAAAGGGGCAGATTAAAATTGCATAGCCCTAGCCCCGATAGCAGTGGAAATCCTTATTGTTTTTTCTTTAAAAACAATAAGATTGTAACGTATAGCGGGAAATAGCTTCAAATAAAAATTGGATTCCTTATTTTTGCAGCAAATTAAACTGAATTATGTTACAGAATCCAAAAAGATATACCATTACGGCGGCATTGCCTTATACAAACGGACCCATTCATATTGGGCATTTGGCGGGTGTTTATGTGCCTTCGGATATTTACTCCAGATATTTAAGATTGCAAGGAAGAGACGTTTTGTTTGTTTGCGGAAGCGACGAACATGGCGTGGCGATTTCGATGAAAGCCAAAAAAGAAGGGGTTACGCCTCAGGAAATAATTGATAAATATGATGGAATTATCCGGAAATCGTTCTCGGATTTTGGAATTTCGTTTGATAATTACTCCAGAACTTCGGCTAAGATTCATCATGATACGGCTTCGGAATTTTTCAGAACACTATATGAAAAAGGCGATTTTATTGAGGAAGTGACCGAACAATTGTATGATGCGAAAGCAGATCAGTTTTTGGCAGACCGTTTTGTTGTTGGGACTTGCCCAAAATGTGGCAACGAAGAAGCGTATGGTGATCAATGCGAAAAATGTGGTTCAACCTTAAACGCTACAGATTTAATCAATCCAAAATCAACTATTACGGGAGAAACGCCTATTTTGAAATCGACGAAACACTGGTTTTTGCCTTTGGATCGTTATGAAGATTTCTTGAAAGAATGGATTCTCGTTGGACATAAAAATGACTGGAAACCCAATGTTTACGGACAAGTAAAATCTTGGATTGATGGGGGACTTGAACCTCGCGCGGTAACTCGTGACCTTGATTGGGGAATTGATGTTCCAGTTGAAGGTGCCGAAGGAAAAAAATTATATGTGTGGTTTGACGCACCAATTGGCTATATTTCTTCATCGAAAGAATGGGCTGCGAGAGAAGGAAAACATTGGGAACCCTACTGGAAAGATCAGGATACAAAACTGGTTCATTTCATCGGGAAAGACAATATTGTTTTTCACTGCATCATTTTTCCGGCGATGTTGAAAGCCGAAGGAAGTTATATTTTGCCAGATAATGTTCCTGCAAATGAGTTCTTAAACTTAGAAGGAAATAAATTATCTACGTCTAAAAACTGGGCAGTTTGGTT
Organism: Flavobacteriaceae bacterium; assembly: GCA_947373225.1. Lineage (GTDB taxonomy): Bacteria > Bacteroidota > Bacteroidia > Flavobacteriales > Flavobacteriaceae > Flavobacterium. The sequence goes on from CANBWX010000032.1 coordinate 2,030, forward strand.
ACACGAATATTTGGAAGAATTTCCAAATCAGCAAGATGTTTTGCGTTATGCGTTGACATCGAATGCGCCAGAAACCAAGGATAATGATTTTACTTGGAAAGATTTTCAAGCAAGAAATAACAATGAATTGGTGGCAATTTTTGGAAATTTTATTAATCGTGTGGTGGTTTTAACCAATAAATATTACGAGGGAATTGTTCCAAGTCCGAACGAACTTTCTGAAGTAGATGAAGCAACTTTAACTGAATTGAAAGCGTATCCGGCCGTGATTTCGAGTTCGATTGAACGTTATAGATTCCGTGAAGCTTTGGGCGAATTGATGAACGTAGCCCGATTGGGAAATAAATATCTTGCCGACGAAGAGCCTTGGAAAATGATAAAAACAGATCCGGCTCGTGTTCAAACCCAAATGTATGTGGCTTTGCAAATTGCCGCAGCTTTGAGTTCACTTTGCGAACCTTTCTTACCATTTACTGCTACAAAATTATCAAGAATTTTAAAAATTGGAGATAAAATAGATTGGAAAACGGTTGCTGACAATTCAGATTTGATTCCTACTGGACATCAAATTGGCGAAGCCGAATTGCTTTTCTCCAAAATTGAAGATGAAGAAATTCAAAAACAAATCGATAAATTAGAAGCTACGAAAACCGCCAATATCGCAGAAAATAAAGTGGCCGAACCGCAAAAAGAATTAATTCAATTTGATGATTTTGCCAAAATGGATTTGCGTGTAGGAACAATTCTAGAAGCCGAAAAAATGCCAAAAGCGAACAAATTGTTGATTTTGAAAGTCGATACAGGAATTGACGTTCGCACCATAGTTTCGGGAATTGCCGAGAGTTTTTCGTCAGAAGAAATCGTTGGAAAACGCGTGACTGTTTTAGTAAATTTGGCTCCAAGAAACCTTCGTGGCGTAGAAAGTCAAGGAATGATTTTGATGACTACAAATGCCGAAGGAAAACTGGTTTTTGTGAATCCTGATGCCGATGGAGTTGCGAATGGGGAGACTATAAATTAATAAAAATTAACCGCAAATTCGCAAATTTTAATTCAACAAAAAAAGAATAATTTGCGAATTTGCGGTAAAATAAATAAAAATGAACCTAAAAGTAATTGCTTTCGATACCTACAACATCCAAAAAACTTAAATTCAAAAAAGCATGTTCAAAAAAAGTGTCTTTCTAATCGTATTATTTAGTGGTTTTGTTTCTTTTGCTCAAGAGATAGTAAATTCATTTCCAATAGATTTTAAAAATAATCGTGATGTTTTTCAAATTGTAAATGAAACTACAAAAAAAGTAACATTTTTTGCGAGCGATAGGAAAGAAGTAAGAGCTTTTTTATTAAATGACAAAATGCAAATTACGGATTCTGTAAAATCAATACGACCAGAAAAAAAATATGCAGATATTGCCGGTTATAATGGAGATAAATCAAGTCCAAGATTGTTCTGGATTTCTGAAAACCACAAAGATATTTTTTCTCAAAACTTCGATTTTGTCACAAAAAATAGTGCAAATCATGAATATAAACTGAAATTGCAAAATGAAAAATTTGTTCAGTATTTCTCTTTAAACGAATTATTTTATATAATGACAGTTGTAAAAGATAGTAATATATTAAAGTTTTATGTTTTTGATTCAGAAGGAAAAATGGTGGAGAAATCAATTGATACTCCTAGTTTATTTTTCTTAAATAACGAAAATTTAAAGACAAATCTTTTCGGAATGTTAAAGGAAGAAATTGGTCTTCAAAGCTCTTATTCAGTACAAAAAATCAGTCCCGAAAGCACAACTTCATTGGTATTTAGCTCTAAAAAAAGAAAATGCTACATATTAGATAATAAAGTAATTATGACTTTTGATTCGCATTGGGACTATACTCAAATGCTAACAATAGATTTAAATTCATTTATCGTTTCGGAAAAATTTATTAAAAAACCATTTGTTTCTTTTCAAGAAAAATATGACATAGATTCAAATTCATATTTATTCGAGGGTAAGTTATATCAAATAAAATTATCATCAAGTGAATTTAAACTTTCGGTAAAATCTTTAGATGATGTTTTGTTAAAGGAATTTGCAATAAGTAATGACGACCCCATAGATTTTAAAAATTCTGTTATACTGCAAAAAGGCAATGCTTTTACTAATGGAGATAGGGTTTTAGAAAAAACATCTCAATTTTTAAGAAAGGTAAAAAACAATAATTGTGCGATTTCATGCTATAATTTAAATCAAAACCTATTGATAACTTTAGGAGGGGTTTCGGAAATTAGAGGGGGAGCCGGAGGAGGAATGATGATGGGGGGAATGGGCTTTGGTATGGCTGGTGCTTTGATGATGCCCGGGAATATAATGTTTGTTCCAGTCTATATGAATCCCATTTTAGATAATTTTAATTCGTATAGGGGCAGAAAAGTAATCTATATTAATTGTCTCTTTAATAAAGAAATCGATCATCTTCAAGGAGAAATTAAACCCCTCGCTTTTGACAAGATTCAGGATTTTCTAACAGAAGAATCAAAAAATAACCTTACTCTTTTCTCGAATCCAAATAATCAAGTAGATTCAGAAACAGTTTTCAAAATCGATTCTGTTTATTACTTAGGCTATTACGATAAAAACACCAAACAATACACGATCCGTAAATTCGAAGATTAACCTATGAACCTAAAAATAATTGCTTTTGACGCTGACGATACTTTATTTATCAACGAACCTTATTTTCAGGAAACGGAACAAAGATTCTGTGGTTTGATGGAAGATTATTTGTCGCATCAGGGTATTTCACAAGAACTTTTTAAGGTCGAAATCGATAATTTGAAAATCTACGGTTACGGAATCAAAGCGTATATTCTTTCGATGATTGAGGCGGCGATGAAGATTTCGAACAATACTATTCCTGTTGAAGTCATAGAAAAAATCATTGAATACGGAAAAGAATTACTCGAAAAGCCTATTGAATTATTAGACGGTGTCGAAGAAACTTTACAAGCTTTACACGGGAAATATAAGTTGGTTGTTGCCACCAAAGGCGATTTATTAGACCAACGCAGGAAGTTACATGATTCGGGTTTAGGACATTATTTTCATCATATCGAGGTGATGTCGGACAAGCAGGAAAAAGATTATTCGGATTTGATAAAACGTTTGGAGATTCAGCCATCCCAATTTTTTATGATTGGAAACTCCCTAAAATCGGATGTTTTACCAGTTTTGGCCATTGGCGGACACGCCGTACATATTCCGTTTCACACCACTTGGGCACACGAAAGAATAGACTATAAAGTAGAACACGAAAATTTTAATACTTTTGAGAAAATTATTGATGTTTTAAAAATAATCCCATAATGAAAACGCTTTTTGATATTGAAAATTGGCCCAGAAAAGAGCATTTCCTGTTTTTTAAACAAATGGAAGAACCTTTTTTTGGGATAACCGTTGAGATAGATTGTACCAAGGCTTACGAAAAAGCAAAGGCATTAAAAGCATCTTTTTTTATCTATTATTTGCACAAAACTATTGTAGCTATAAACAGTATTGAGCCGTTTCGGTATCGCATTTCGGGTAACGAAATATACCTTTACGACCAGATCGATGTTTCGGCAACGATTAGCAGAGCCGATACAACTTTTGGGTTTTCGTTGATTGAATATGATGCTGATTTTTCGGTTTTTACACAAAATGCTTTAACCGAAATTGAGCGTATTCAAAATACAACTGGCCTTTTTACAAGAGAATTTCCGAATGACAACTTGATTCATTTTTCGGCAATTCCTTGGGTAAATTTTACTTCGCTTACTCATGCACGAAGCTACACTTTTCCGGATAGTTGCCCTAAAATTTCTTTTGGCAAAATGATAATTGACAAAAATAGAAAACGAACTATGAATATGTCTATTCATGTGCATCATGGATTAATGGATGGTTTTCATGTGGGGCAATTTGTGGATTGTTTTCAAGAATTGATGAATGGTTAGTTCGCAGAATTTAGAAAGCAGAAAGCAGTTTAAAAATGGAACAATGTATTTCATTTTTAAACTGCTTTTTTTGAAATCTGCAACCTGAAAACTGCTTTTTTATTGTTTTCCTAGCAAAAGAATATCATTAGCGACAACTTCGGTAATGTATTTTTTTTCACCGTTTTTATCGTCATAACTTCTGTGGGTTAGTTTTCCTTCGATGGCAATTTCTTTGCCTTTGATAACGTATTTTTCGATGATTTCGGCCGTTTTTCCCCAAGCCACGACTTTGTGCCATTCGGTTTGTTCTACTTTATCTCCGTTTTCTTTGTAATAAACTTCATTGGTAGCAATGGTCAAATTAGCTACTTTTTTTCCTCCTTCAAGGTTTTTGATTTCTGGATCGTTTCCTACATGTCCAATTAACTGTACTCTGTTTCTTAATGCGTTCATGGCGTATAAATTTAAATTGTTAGTATATGTTTGTTGAAGGATTCGTTCCAATCAACAGGGCAAAGATGCGATGGCTCTAAAAGTTTATTCGGTTGATAACTGCTTACTTTCGGTTGTAACTATTTGTAAGCGTTTGTAAATGGAAAATTTTTTATATATTTGATTGAATTATAAAGATTTAACTTGTGTTTGCAAAGACAAAATATTAATCACGATTAGCCCTGATTACTTCACTTTACTTCTATTTTCATTAGAGTTCAGTGAACTTCGTTTGAGCCGATATCCTCGTAACGAAGTGAAGAGATAACGGCAAGAGCAGAAACGATGACAACAACAAAGCACCATTGATTCGCCCCTAAAAAAATAAAATTATGGACAAAAATTGCCTAGAATGTGGAGATAAAATTGTGGGTCGCGAGGACAAAAAGTTTTGCAGTGATGGCTGTCGCAATGCCTATAACAACAAAATAAACAAAGACAGCACTAATTTTATGCGCAACGTAAACAATAAGTTACGCAAGAATTACCGCATTCTAGCGTTATTAAATGTTGATGGGAAAAGTAAAACCACACGAACAAAGTTGCTGAGCAAAGGTTTTGATTTTGAGTTTTTTACCAATATTTTGCAAACCAAAACCGGAAATACCTACTATTTTGTTTACGACCAAGGGTATCGTCTTCTTGAAGACGACTATTATATGCTTGTTAAAAAAGAAATTTAGACCCCAAATCTATCCTTATGAAAAAAGACAATTCCTCTATTTTTTCTGCGTTATTTATCCTCGTAATTCTTGGATTTGTTTTCGCTACAATGATGCCGCAAATGACGGCTACGGATGACGTTCCTCTTTCGGAATTTTCGACCAAAAGAGCTTTGGAACAAGTGAAACATATTTCGGAGAAACCACATTTTGTGGGTTCCGAAAATCACGAAGTTGTTGCTGCTAATCTTCAAAAGGAATTGCAAAAAATGGGTTTGGAAACTTCGATTCAGGAGGGTTTTTCTTTCACTGAAAAGGGAACATTGACCAAATGCAAGAATGTTTTGGCTCGAATAAAAGGAACCAACAGCGATAAAGCTTTGCTGCTACTTTCGCATTATGATAGTGCGCCCCATTCGGCTTCACACGGCGCAAGCGACGCTGGTTCTGGCGTGGCAACGATTCTCGAAAGTGTTCGCGCTTTTGTTTACAATAAAAAACAACACAAAAACGACATTATTATTCTGTTTACAGACGGCGAAGAATTAGATTTGAACGGCGCCGCACTTTTTGTAACGCAACACAAATGGGCAAAAGAAGTGGGTTTGGTACTCAATTTTGAAGCCCGCGGTTCTTCAGGACCTAGTTATATGTTGATGGAAACCAACGGAGGAAATATGGGACTTGTTAAGGAATTTGCTGCTGCAAATCCGAAATATCCAGTTTCTAATTCCTTGATGTACAGCATTTATAAAATGCTTCCTAACGATACCGATTTAACCGTTTTTAGAGAACAAGGCAATATTCAAGGCTACAATTTTGCCTTTATCGACGGGCATTACAATTACCATTCTACCCAAGATGACATCGATCATTTGAGTAAAAATACGCTGGAACATCAAGGAACATACTTGATGCCGTTGCTAAATTATTTCTCGAATGCCGATTTGAAAACCACCCAAAATAAAAATGACGACGTTTATTTTACGATTCCCTATACTTTTGTAAGCTACCCTTTTGACTGGGTTTTGCCAATGGTGATTCTTGCATTTAGTCTTTTTGTGCTATTGATTTTCTTTGGAATTGCGAAACGTATTTTGTTGTTCCAAGAGATGGCCAAAGGATTTATTCCGTTTTTGGGAGCAACAATTACCGCCGGATTGGTCACCTTTTTTGGATGGAAATTACTGCTAAAAATCTATCCTCAATATAACGATTTGCTCAACGGATTTACCTATAATGGACATTCTTATATAGCCGCTTTTATACTCTTGAGTTTGTCAATTTGTTTTGCTTTTTATCACCGTTTCTCCGCCAAAAAAGTTACTATAAATCATTATATTGCTCCGATATTTATTTGGATTATCATCAATTTAGCCGTCGCTTTAAAGCTAAAAGGCGCAGGATTCTTGATCATTCCTGTGTTTTCGGGACTAATTATGTTGGCTTCGTTTATCATTACCCAAAAATCAAAACCAATTCTGAATCTTGTTTTAAGCATTCCGGCATTGTTGCTTATTGCGCCACTTATTCAAATGTTCCCGATAGGTTTGGGTTTAAAATTATTGTTCGGAAGCGCCATTCTTACTACCTTAGTTTTCGGATTATTGTTACCAGTTTTTGGGTCCTTTGCACGAAAAGGAACTTGGTCGTTATTCCTGTTTATTGTTGCGATTGGTTTCTTTGCAAAAGCGCATTATGAATCGGGTTATGAATTGGGCAAAGCCAAATCAAATAGTTTATTGTACATTCTTGATGCCAATACAAACAAAGCAGTTTGGGCCACTTACGACACCAATCTTGATGAATGGACGCGAAGTTATTTAGGACGAAATCCAAAAACAGCATTAGGTTTAAATGCCAATCCTTTGAAAAGTAAGTACAATTCCGGATTTACATATATGGCTGATGCGCCAATGAAAAATATTGCCAGACCCACTATCGAATTTCTTAAAGACAGCATTTCCGACACAAATCGCTATTTGAAAATTCGAATTACGCCCAACAGAAAAGTGAATCGATATGATATTTTTGCCAAAGAAGATTTAGATATTCAAAATTTCAAAGCCAATGGCATATCGCTATTAGGACAGAAAGGGGCTCAATTCGAACGAAAAGGCAAAAAATTGTTGAGCTATTATGTAGTAGATCAACTTCCGCTTGAAATGGAATTTAATATAAAAACTACCAGCGTTTTGGATATGGATTTAATGGAAAGCTCTTTCGATTTGATGAATAATCCGTTGTTTTCGATGGCAAAAAGAGCGAATTGGATGATGCCAACACCTTTTGTGCTGAATGATGCCGTGGTGATTCATCAGAAAATAAAACCGAATGCGAAAATAGTTGAAGTAAAACCTTTGATCTCGAGAAATCGATTTGTTGCAAAAAAAGATAGTGTAACGGTAGTGAAAGACAGTTTGAAAAAACCGTGATAATACAATTTCAATAGCAAATTAATAGCTATATTAGCTAAAAAAACAGAGCTTTTTATAGCACAAAGTCAACCGAAATTGGGTGGATTGGATTCGTTTAGGACTTAGATTTATGAATTGTGTATGATGCTAAAAAAATACTAATGAAATATTACCCTTTAAAACTTTGGTTGACAACAATTGTTTTGGCTATTATAATATTTGATATAAGTTCAATGATTGTGAATAAAAGTTTTGAATCTGATTATTTTGGATTTTCAATCTTTATGTTTTTATATAGCTTAATTTATTCCTTTCCAGCTTTTTTAATAATTTTTTTGATATATAAAATGATTCTGAATAATTTTAATTTAAAAAATAAAATTCTGCTTTCAACTGTTGCAATTATTCTAATGTTGTTGACAAATTTTATAGTATTTGGAATGGAAAGCTATAATATTGACAAAAATTATAGTGCATTAAGTTTTTCTATTATTTTTACAGTAAGTATAATGATTGCGACTATAATAACAAAATGACACAAATTAGCATTCTTGGTTGCGGTTGGTTGGGTTTGCCTTTGGCGAAAGCCTTGCTGCAAAACGGATTTTTAGTAAATGGTTCGACAACATCGAGCGAGAAACTTTCGGTGTTGGAAAACTCGGGGATTCGACCTTTTCAAATTACCCTTGAAAGCGACAGTATTTCAGGAAATATTGAATCTTTTTTGCGAGGAAGCAAAACCTTAATTATCGATTTTCCGCCAAGATTAAGAGGGAATTCAAAAGATCCTTTGAATGCACTCGGAATGTCATTCGTTGGAAAAATAGAAACTTTACTTCCTTTTATCGAAAAATCCGAAATTGAAAACGTGATTTTTGTAAGTTCAACTTCGGTTTATGGTGACGATAATTCTATTGTGACCGAAGAAACCGAACCGCATCCAGAAACCGAAAGCGGGAATCAATTAATACATGCTGAGCAACTTTTGCAAAGTAATTCCACCTTTAAAACTACCGTTTTACGTTTTGGAGGATTAATTGGCGAAGACCGACATCCCGTGCATTTTCTTGCCGGAAGAACAAATATTGAAAACCCAAACGCTCCCATAAACCTCATTCATCAAGAGGATTGCATGGGAATAATCAAGAAGGTTATCGAGATAAATAGTTGGGGAGAAACTTTTAATGGTGTTGCCCCTTTTCATCCAAGTCGGAAAGAATATTACACGCAAAAAGCGGTAGAATTGAATTTGGCTTTACCGGAATTCAATTATCAATTGCCTACTTTTGGCAAAATTGTTTTGAGTAAGAAAGTCGAAAAAGTCCTTGACTATTCGTTCACAAAAATTCATCTATAAAATAAAAATATAGTTATAAAGCAAAAAAATTCCCAAGCTCACACTTGGGAATTTTTTATACTTTTTAGTTTTTTACCAGATTTTTACTCGTTTCTCTGGTGCAAGATACATTCCGTCACCAGATTTGATGTTGAAAGCTTCATAAAAAGAATCCACATTTTGTAACGGCACATAAGCACGGTACTGTCCTGGCGAATGTGGATCGGTCTTTACGCTATTTTTTATCGCTTCGTCACGTGTTTTGGTTCGCCAAACGGTTGTCCAAGAAATAAAGAAACGTTGTTCAGGTGTATAACCATCAATTAATCCCGGATTTCCGTTGGCTTTCAAATAAAGCTGCAAACCATCATAAGCTGCATTTACTCCACCTAAATCACCAATGTTTTCACCCAAGGTAAATTTTCCGTCAACAAAAATTCCTGGCAAAGGTTGCAAAGCGCTGTATTGCATGGCAAGTGCACCTGTTAAAGCGGTGAATTGTTTTAAATCATCAGCTGTCCACCAATCTTTCAAGTTCCCATCAGCATTATATCGCGCTCCTGAATCATCAAAACCATGCGAAATTTCGTGACCAATAACAGCTCCAATTCCTCCATAATTTACAGCTTCATCGGCTTGATAATTGTAAAAAGGCGGTTGCAAAATTGCTGCTGGAAATACAATTTCATTATAGGCCGGATTGTAATACGCATTTACGGTTTGTGGCGACATACCCCATTCGGTTTTGTCAACTGGTTTAAAACGCTTGTCTAAATCTTGTTGGAAATTCCATTTAGAAAGGTTTTTCGAATTTTCAAAAAGTGTCCCACCTTCTTCTGGGCTCTTCAAAGTTAAGGCCGAATAATCTTTCCATTTATCAGGATAACCAATTTTTATAGTTGATTTGCGTAGTTTTTCAATGGCGCTTAGTTTTGTTTCTGGCGACATCCAAGGCAAATTATTAATACGGTTTTCGAAAGCTAGAAAAACATTCTTAATCATTTTTTCGGCTTTTACTTTGGCTTCAGCCGGGAACATTTTCTCTACATATAATTTCCCAAGTGCTTCACCAACTGAACCATTAATTACTTGCAAAGCTCTTTCGTCACGAGCTCTTTGCTTGATGGCTCCGGTTAAAGTTTTACCATAAAACTCCCAATTTACATTTTCTAAATCGGTTGTTAATTTCCCTGTTGATCGGTTTAATAGTGTCCAACGCAAATACGTTTTCCAATCTTCCACTTTATTTTCTTTGAAAATAGTTTCCAAAGCGGTCATGTATTTTGGTTGCGAAACGATCAAAGAATCTACATTTTTAAGACCAATATTTGTCAAATATACATTCCAATCCAGTGAAGGCACAAGTTTCTGCAAATCGGAAACCTTCATCGGATTATACGATTTTCTTCGATCACGTCTTTCTACTCTATCAAATCTTGGTTTAGACATTGCTGTTTCTAAAGCCAAAATTGTAGTGGCATCTGTTTTCGCTTTCAATGGTTTTTCACCCAAAAACTGCAACATTTTAGCTACGTGTAACACATATTTTTCTCTTTTTTCTTTCGAATCTTTATCGTCAGAAACATAATAATCACGATCTGGCAAACCCAAAGTTCCTGGCCCAATAGTTATTACATTTCTATTGCTATTCTTCGCATCAGCATCAATACCAACTCCAAAAAATCCGATGCCACCAATAGGTTCCATTTCGATTAACAATGCTTGCAAATCGTTGATGTTTTTTACGACGTTAATCTTTGCCAAATAGGGTTTTAGCGGAGCCAATCCTTGTTTATTTCGACCAACGGTATCCATAATGGTTTTATACAGATTTACTGCTTTTCCTTGATCGGTATTCGATTTGTATTTTGGATTTTTTGCTGCTTCTTTCAAAATATTCAAGGCATCAATATCCGTCTTTTTACGCAATTCGTTGAAACTCCCCCAAGAAGTTTTGTCGCTTGGAATTTCTGTTTTGTCAAACCAAGTACCGTTCACAAATCGGAAAAAGTCATCGTTTGGTCTTACTTTCGTATCCATAAACGAAATATTAATGCCTGGTTCCTTACTCGTTGGAGTATTTTGAGCTTCCGCAGCTGTAAGTCCAATGATTGCAGGAATCACAAAAACTAGCTGCTTATTGAAATTTATTTTCATTTATTTTGATGGTTTTGTTATACTCACAAAAATATTCATAATTTTCCAAAAAAGACCTTAATTCCTTCGAAAACAACATTGTGTTAATTTAATTTAAATCAAAAGTCATTTTTGTATTTTTGCAGCAAATTATTTTTATGAAGTCTCTTTTATTCAAATACCGAAAATTCATCGCTGGTTTTTTAGTGTTTTCGGCCATTGTTCTTTCCCTATTTTATTCGGCTTTAAAGCCAAATAAAAGCTTGCCAATATACAATCCGGCGGATGTAAACCCAGAATTAGTAGATAGTACGGTTCAATATATTGCGAACAAACATCGTATAGCGGATTTCTCGTTTACCAATCAAAACGGAAAAACAATAACCCAAAAAGACTACGAAGGCAAAATTTATGTTGCCGATTTTTTCTTTACCACTTGCGGTTCTATTTGTCCAAAAATGACAACTAATTTGGTCGAAGTTCAAAAAGAGTTTCTTCATAATCCAAAGGTAATGCTGCTTTCCCACTCTGTTCTTCCGGATATTGACGATGTCCCTATTTTAAAGGCTTATGCCGAACGAAATGGCGTAATCGACAGCAAATGGAACTTGGTTACGGGCGACAAAAAAGCGATTTACACCATGGCCAGAAAATCGTATTTGGCAGTAAAACAAGGAAAGCCAAACGAATTATACGATATGGTTCACACCGAGAATTTTGTTCTTGTTGATACCAAAAGACGTGTTCGTGGCTTTTATGATGGAACAAAAAAAGAAGAAATGACCCGTTTAATCGAAGATATTAATTGGCTTTTAGCCGACGAAAAAAATTAGCAAAGCTGATATTTGTCACTTAATATTCTTTTTTTATCTGTACTTTTGTAATCTAAATTCAATCTAAATAAGAATTGCAAACTACAATAGCCAGTTTAAAAAAAGGAGATAAAGCCATCATCATCAATTTTGATGTTGAAGCTATTCCGTTGAAACTATTGGAGATGGGCTGCTTGCCTGGAAATCAGGTTCAATTGCTTCAAATTGCTCCTTTTGGTGATCCTTTATATTTAGATATAAATGGTTCGCATCTTGCGATTCGTATCGAAACTGCTCGTGAAATTGAAGTTAAAATTATTGAACAATAAGTTTTAAATGAGCAAGCAAAATATTAATGTCGCTTTAATTGGGAATCCAAATGTGGGGAAAACTTCGGTTTTTAACCAGCTTACTGGCTTGAACCAGCAAGTGGGAAATTATCCTGGAATTACCGTCGAAAAGAAAGTTGGTTTTTGTAAAATATCCAATACAATTCATGCAAACGTAGTCGATTTACCCGGAACTTATAGCCTGAATGCCAGTTCTGCCGATGAAAATGTAGTGATCGAACTTTTACTTAACAAAAACGATAAGCTTTTTCCAGATGTTATTGTTGTCGTTTCTGAAGTAGAAAATTTGAAACGAAATTTATTACTTTTCACCCAAATAAAAGACCTAGAAATCCCAACCATTCTTGTCATCAATATGATTGACAGAATGAAACTCAAAGGAATTTCATTAGATGTTCCGTTTTTAGAATCCCAATTGAAAACCAAAATTGTGCTTGTCAGTTCCCGAAAAGGAGTGGGAATTGAAGAATTAAAAAACGCAATTACAACCTACAAAACCATTTCGACTGAGCCGTGTTTGAATGCTTCGTCGATTGATGATGTATATTTCGACAATCTTCGAAAAACGTTTCCAAATCAGTCGCTATACAAGCTTTGGCTTGTTATTACACAAGACGTGAATTTTGTGGATTTGAATAGAAAAGCAATCGAAAGCAACTCGTTTACAAAAACGGATTCAGAAATAAAAAGACTGCAACAAAAGGAAACGATCAAAAGATACCAATTTATAAATGACACTTTAAAAATTGGACTAAAAATAGATTCTTCAATTGCCACCGATTTTAGAAGTAAACTCGACCGCGTTTTAACGCATAAATTTTGGGGTTATTTAATTTTCTTTTTTGTTCTTTTTGGCATTTTTCAATCCATTTTCGAATGGTCAAAAATACCAATGGATTTCATCGACCGAACTTTTGCAACCTTAAGCACATTGGCCAATGAAAACTTGCCTCCAGGAGCATTTACCAATTTAATTGCACAAGGAATTATTCCCGGAATTGGCGGAATTTTGATATTTATTCCACAAATTACCTTTTTGTTTTTGTTCATTTCCATTCTCGAAGAAAGTGGTTATATGAGTCGTGTGGTATTTTTGATGGATAAAATTATGCGCAATTTTGGACTTTCCGGAAAAAGTATTGTGCCTTTAATTTCTGGAACAGCTTGTGCGATTCCGGCAATTATGGCAACCCGAAACATCGAAAACTGGAAAGAAAGACTAATTACCATTCTCGTAACTCCGTTTACAACTTGTTCCGCAAGATTGCCTGTTTATGCTATAATTATTGGACTTGTTATTCCTGATAAACGCGTTTTTGGATTCATCAATATGCAAGGTTTAACCTTGATGTTACTCTATTTAATAGGTTTTGGAATGGCCATTTTCTCTGCGTTTGTGCTGAATAAAGTGCTGAAACTAAAATGCAAAACTTTCTTTGTGGTCGAAATGCCTAATTATAAATTGCCTATGTTTAAGAACGTGGCGATAAATGTTGTCGAAAAAACAAAGGCTTTCGTTTTTGGCGCTGGTAAAATTATCTTGGCAATTTCAGTGGTTTTATGGTTTTTAGCCTCGAATAGTCCGAGTGAAAAATTCAATGATTCCGAAGCAATTATCCTTTCAAAAACCAACAATCAAGGCTTGTCAAAAACAGATCTCAAAAACAAGGTTGCTTCTTATAAATTAGAACATTCTTATATTGGAATAATGGGAAAAACAATCGAACCATTGATTTCGCCTTTGGGTTATGATTGGAAAATTGGCGTAGCCATAATCAGTTCGTTTGCGGCAAGAGAAGTTTTTGTGGGAACCTTGGCAACCATATACAGCGTTGGCGGAAGCGACAATGACGAAACCATAAAAGACAAGATGAGAGCCGAAATTAATCCAGCAACCGGCGAGAAAATATTCAATTTTGCTTCTGGAATTTCGTTATTATTATTTTACGCTTTTGCCATGCAATGTGCCAGTACATTAGCCGTTACAAAAAAAGAAACCAATAGTTGGAAATGGCCGTTAGGTCAACTTATTTTCATGAGTAGTTTCGCTTATATCGTAGCATTAATCGCTTACCAAATTTTAAAATAAACAGTCATGATACAAGAAATATTAGTTTTTATAACGCTAGCAATTGCTGTCGCTTTCTTGTTTAGAAAATTTTTTTTCAAAAAGAAAAAGAACGATAAGAACTGTGGCGATGATTGCAATTGCAGTTAAACAACCTTCACAAAAAGATTCGTTGCAATTTTATTAGAAATTGTCAATTCATTAGCATTTACTCTTATTTTCGTAGAAGAATCGAAAGTTTCCTTAGAGATGATTTCAATTTTCGAACCCAAAGCGATTTCTTGCTTGTCTAAATATTTCAAGAATTCGGACGAAGAATCTTTTACTCCTACACAAATTCCTATTTGGTTTATCGCTAAATCCGAAAGTAACTGTTTATCGGTTTTAGCAATTCTTCCATAAGCATCTGGAATTGGATCTCCGTGTGGATCTTCGGTTGGATTTCCCAGAAAATCATCCAGTTTATTGATTAATTGGTCTGATTTTATGTGTTCTAATTGTTCGGCAACATCATGTACTTCGTCCCAAGAAAAGTCAAGTTTTTCGACCAAGAAAACTTCCCAAAGGCGATGCTTTCTCACAATCATTTTAGCAGTTAATTTTCCGTTTTCGGTCAGGGAAACACCTTGGTATTTTTTATAGTTTACCAAGTTTTTTTCGGCTAATTTGCGGAGCATATCCGTCACCGACGAAGCTTTGGTTTCCATTTTTTCGGCAATAGCATTCGTGCTCACTTCGGTGTCTAAAACAGTCGTAAGGTGATAAATAGTTTTAAGATAATTTTCTTCTGAAAAAGTCATGTAATTTATTGATTTTTAGCCCCGATAGAAGTGGAAATCCTTTTCTTTTTTTCTTTAAAAAAGAAAAGATTGGAACGTATAGCGGGAAATAGCTCCTGAAAATTTTAATTTCTTACAATAAACAGCGGTATCGAAATCTTATGGCGCAATTTGTCTACGGTGGTTCCAAAAACTAAATCCTTGAAACCTGTGTGGCCGTGAGTTCCCATAACCAAAACGTCGAATTTTCCGTTGTTGATGATTTCTGGAATGACTTTATTTGGCTTGCCAAAACCTAACTTAGTTTTTACTTTGAATCCTTTTTCCGAAAGCATTTCCTTGTATTCTTTCAATAATTTGGCATCGATTAAGGTTTCGTGATCTTCAATGTTTTTACCGTAAAGCATCGCTCCCACGGTTTCGACAACGTGTATCAAAGTATATTTTGCTTCTATTCCACCCAATTCGAAAGCGTGATTTATAGCAACCTCATCGGCGGAAGAAAAATCGACCGAAACGGCAATTCTCTTTTTATTGTAAGTTCCAATTTTAGAAAATTGTAGTTTTAAATTATGTGGCGAATGATTATGAATATCGTCTTTTGCCTTGGTAATAAAAGGTTTAAAGACAATATAAAGTAGCAAAATCAAAAATCCTATTGCCAGCGGAACGACCGTTAGCCATAATAAAATTGGATTTTCGGAGGTTTCCAGCCAGCCTTTTATTTCATCGAAAACTAATTTGATATTCAATAAAATAATAATGGAAGCCACAGACCAAGAAACAATTTGAGTCGTTTTACTAATATGAAAACCTTTCATTTTTGTTTTATCGCTCACAAAATGTATCAGTGGAATAATTGCAAAACCCAATTGCAAACTCAGAATAACTTGGCTCAAAATCAGTAATTTTCCTGTAACGCCATCACCAAAAATCGTGATGATAATTAGTGCCGGAACTATGGCAATTAGCCGCGTAATTATTCTTCGTACCCAAGGTTGAATTCTTAAATTCAGGTAACCTTCCATGACGATTTGACCCGCTAATGTTCCCGTAACTGTAGAGCTTTGTCCCGCAGCAATCAAAGCAACAGCAAACAAAATAGGTGCCCATTTAGTCCCCAACATGGGTTGCATAAATTTGTAAGCGTCCTGAATTTCGGCAACATGAAACATTCCGTTTTTGTAGAATGTGGCTGCTGCCAAAATCAAAATGGCGGCATTTACAAAAAAGGCAAGATTCAAAGCAATCGTGCTATCGATTAAATTATATTTCAAGGCTTGCTTGATTCCGGCGGTAGTTCGCTCGAATTTTCGGGTTTGCACCAAAGAAGAATGCAGGTATAAATTATGCGGCATAACCGTGGCTCCAATAATCCCGATAGCAATGTAAAGCGCTTCCGAATTGGGCAATGACGGAATTAAACCATAAATCACTTTTCCCATTTCGGGCTGGGCAAAAATCATTTCGAAAATAAAGGAAACACCAATTATCAAAACCAAAGCAATGATAAAAGCTTCCATTTTCCGAATGCCTTTATTGATTAAAAACAATAATAAAAAAGTATCAAAAACGGTTATCATCACAGCTTGAATCAACGGGATTCCAAACAATAAATTGATCCCGATTGCCATTCCCAAAACTTCGGCAAGGTCACAGGCGGCGATGGCAATTTCGGCAAGAATGTAGAGAATATAATTGATAAATTTGGAATACGTTTCGCGCGAAGCTTGCGCCAAATCACGTTGGGTTACAATTCCTAATCGGGCGCTTAAACTTTGCAAAAGCAAGGCCATCAAATTACTCATTAATAAAACCCAAAGCAAAGCGTAACCAAATTGGCTTCCGCCGGCAATATCTGTCGCCCAGTTTCCTGGATCCATATAACCAACACTAATTAGATACGCGGGGCCAAAAAAAGCGAGAATTTTTCGAAATCCGGTTTTCTTGTTTTGCGTGGAAACCGATTGATGGACTTCCTCTAATGAATTATTCATAAAACATTTATTTGGAGACAAATATACTTATTTTTTTGTTACTGAAATAAAATTTTTAGACTAAACTAAATTTTGATATAACAAGTGCAAATGATTATAAAACTATAACAAATCTTTATCAATCTTACTTCTTTCAAAAGGTATAAACTTTGTAACTTTGTAAATCTTTAAAAAAAGAGTAAAGTAATCTTTAAATAAAAAATTATGTATCCAGAAGAAATGGTAAAACCAATGCAAGCCGAATTAACGTCTGCCGGTTTTCAAGAATTACATACAGTAGAAGCAGTAGAAAACGCAATGAAAGCGGAAGGAACAACTCTTGTTGTCATCAATTCTGTTTGTGGTTGTGCTGCTAGAAACGCACGTCCAGGAGCAAAAATGAGTATCGACAATGCAAAAAAACCAGATCATTTAGTGACTGTTTTTGCAGGTGTTGACAAAGAAGCCGTAACCTCAGCTAGAGAGTTTATGTTTCCTTTTCCTCCGTCTTCGCCAAGTATTGCGTTGTTCAAAAACGGTGAATTAGTTCACATGTTAGAGCGTCACCACATCGAAGGTCGCCCAGCAGAATTGATTGCCGAAAACTTGAAAGACGCTTTCAACGAGTATTGTTAATTCAAGAGTAAAAACAAATTAAAACCACGTTCATCGTGGTTTTTTTGTTTTAAATAAACTTTGTGAACTTTGCGCATTCATTGTGACTTTGTGGTTAATTTTTATACTTTTGCGCAACTATTTTTCTCAACTTAACTGTTTATAGCATGCAACTGTACAACACATTAAGCGCAGAAGAGCGAGCCATCATGATTGATGACGCCGGAAAACAGCGACTCACACTGTCTTTCTATGCTTATGCGCAATTACAAAATCCAACTGAATTCAGAAACGAATTATTTCTTGCTTGGAATCCTCTCGATGTTTTAGGACGAATTTATGTTGCCAATGAAGGAATCAACGCCCAATTATCGCTTCCTGCCGACAATTTTTACGCCTTTAAAGACACCATCGAAAAATACGATTTCATGAAAGGCATTCGGCTGAATATCGCTGTTGAACATGAAAATCATTCCTTTTTGAAATTGACCGTAAAAGTCCGTGACAAGATTGTTGCTGACGGATTAGAAGACGAAACTTTCGACGTAACCAATATTGGAATTCACCTAAAAGCCAAGGAATTCAACGATTTACTCGA
This sequence comes from Flavobacteriaceae bacterium, assembly GCA_947373225.1. GTDB lineage: Bacteria > Bacteroidota > Bacteroidia > Flavobacteriales > Flavobacteriaceae > Flavobacterium. The sequence goes on from CANBWX010000032.1 coordinate 20,238, forward strand.
AGATCCCAACACGATTGTGGTCGATATGCGAAATCATTACGAATCGGAAATCGGACATTTTACCAGCGCCATAAAACCCGATGTAGACACTTTTAGAGAATCATTGCCCATTATCGAAGAACAACTTTCGGAACATAAACAAGACAAAAAACTTTTGATGTATTGCACCGGCGGCATTCGATGCGAAAAAGCCAGCGCTTATTTTAAACATAAAGGTTTCGAAAATGTGTACCAACTCGAAGGCGGAATTATAGAATACACCCGCCAAGTAAAAGCCGAAGGTTTAGAAAGTAAATTTATTGGTAAAAACTTCGTTTTCGATCATCGCTTGGGCGAAAGAATCACAGACGATATTGTATCGCAATGCCATCAATGTGGCGAACCTTGCGATGTGCATACGAATTGTGTGAACGAAGGTTGTCATTTGCTTTTTATTCAATGTGAAAAATGCAAAACCGCCATGGAAAATTGTTGCTCGGCCGAATGTGTTTCGATAATTCACCTTCCAGAAGACGAACAAAAAGCCGTTCGACGCGGAATAATAAACGGGAATAAGATCTTCAAAAAGGGAAAATCCGATGTTTTAACTTTCAAGAATAATTCCGAAAGTCATAGTATTTTCATTGCCGATGAACCCAAAAAAGCGGTCCATAAAGAACCAAAAATCAAAAAAACATATGTTGGAAAAGCAATTCATTTCTATCCGAAAGCAACTATTGGACAGTTTTTGATTGAAGATGACGAACTAAAAGTTGGAGATAAAATCTTAATCAAAGGTTCTACAACGGGTGAACAACAAATGATAATTGACGAAATGTTTGTCAATGAAATAGCTTCGGAAAAAGCGATTTCAGGAGATAATGTAACTTTTAAATTGCCATTTAGAATTCGATTATCTGACAAATTGTATAAAATTGTAAAATAGTAGCAATTTTAAAGCAAGTAATCATGCCACATTCATTTAATAAATTATGGATTCATGCTATTTGGGCTACCAAAAATCGTCAAGAATTAATTGATTATTCAATTGAAAAACAAGTTTATAATTATATTCGAGAGGAATTAATAGAACTTGGTTGTCCAGTTAGAATTATTAATGGGATGCCCGACCATGTTCACGCTTTATTTCTATTGAGTCCGCAGAAATCAATTGCCGATGTTATGAAACAAGTCAAAGGAAGTTCGTCTCATTCTATAAATGGTGAAAACCTGATTCTCGAAAAATTTGCTTGGCAAACTGGTTTTGCCGCTTATTCGGTGAGTGAATCTCAACTAGAAAGTGTATATAATTATATAAAAAATCAGAAACAACATCATCTAAAGAAAAATGGTCAAAATGAATTTGATGAATTTATAAAATTACATGGATTGGATAATTCTAATGATTGATACTTTTATTCCTATCAAGTTTCCCACGGTTTCAACCGTGGGCGATGTGGTAATATTGGAAATTGGAAGAACACAAAACCCATAGCCAACGGTTTCAACCGTTGGAATACGAAAAAGAAAGAAAAGCTCCATTTTCTTCCCCCACGGTTGAAACCGTGGGCGATGCAGTAATACCGGAAATTAGGAGAACATAAAAACACATAGCCAACGGTTTCAACCGTTGGAATGTAAAGCGAAGAAATAACAACGGTATAAACCGTGGGGACAAACGAAATAAAAAAATGACAACAAACAATAAAATAGAATTAATGGCTCCGGCCGGAAACTTCGAATCGCTACAAGCAGCAATTGATAACGGAGCCGATTCGGTTTATTTTGGAGTAGAACAACTCAATATGCGTGCGCGTGCGACTGTAAATTTCACCATGGACGATTTGCAAGAAATTGCCCGTCGTTGCGAAGCCAAAAAAATTAGAACGTATTTAACATTGAATACCATCATTTATGACCACGATTTATCGGTCGTAAAAACATTATTGGCCAAAGCCAAAGAAGCTAATATCACGGCGGTAATTGCTTCGGATCAAGCGGTAATTGCTATGGCGAGAGGCATTGGAATGGAAGTTCACATTTCGACCCAATTGAATGTTACCAATGCTGAAACCGTAAAATTCTACAGCCTCTTTGCCGATACGATGGTTTTGAGTCGGGAATTGAGTTTGCGCCAAGTAAAAAAAATCACGGAACAAATCGAAAAAGAACAAATCAAAGGACCAAACGGCAACTTGGTAGAAATAGAAATCTTTGGTCACGGCGCTTTGTGCATGGCGGTTTCGGGAAAATGTTATTTGAGTTTACATTCGGATAATTCATCTGCAAATCGGGGTGCTTGCAAGCAAAATTGCCGCAAGAAATATACGCTAACCGACCAAGAAACAGGTTTCGAAATCGAGGTTGAAAATGAATATCTATTGTCGCCTAAAGATTTATGCACCATCGATTTTCTAGATCAAGTGATTGATTCGGGTATTAAGGTATTGAAAATTGAAGGTCGTGGTCGCGCTCCAGAATATGTGGCAACAGTAATAAAAACCTACCGTGATGCGATAGATAGTTATTATGAAGGTTCTTATTCCCAAGAAAAAGTGTTGATTTGGACAGAAGCTTTGAGCACGGTTTACAATCGCGGATTTTGGTCGGGTTATTATCTCGGTCAGGAATTAGGCGAATGGAGCGATGTTTCGGGATCGATGGCAACACAGAAAAAAGTATATGTGGGGAAAGGAACTCATTTTTTTCCAAAAGCAGCCATTGGACAATTCAAAATTGAAGCCTATGACATTAAAATTGGCGATAAAATTTTGGTTACCGGTCCAAGCACTGGTGCTCAAGAAATGGTTATCGAAGAAATGTACGTGAATGATGCAGCAGCCGAAAAAGCTACAAAAGGAGACGAATGCACCTTCAAACTGCCATTTAGAATTCGTATGTCGGACAAATTATATAAAATTGTAGAAGCCTAATGATCATCATAACCTTACAACGCGATAAATGTATTGGCTGCAATTACTGTGTGGAAATGGCTCCAATTCAATTTCAAATGTCGAAAAAAGACGGAAAATCGGTATTGATTAAAAGTATAAATGCCAAAGGTTTTTTTACTTTAAAATCTCACGATCATACCATTACCGAAAAATGTGAATTGGCTGCAAAAGCCTGTCCGGTAAAGATAATATCAGTTAAAGAAACTTAGAATTTATATTTAATTTCGCTTATAAATCAACCCGTCACATCTCAAAATGTGATGGGTTTTTTTAATATATTTTTATGATTTTTTGTCCTTTTTAACTCTTGTAACTTAAAACTAAAAAATACTATCTTTACCAATTAAACGTTTTAAGAACTTAAATTGCGTCTATCGCAATACTACATATAAAATTATGGCATGTACAAGTTGTTCAACTTCTGATGGCGGTTCGCCAAAGGGTTGCAAAAATAATGGGACTTGCGGCACCGATAGCTGCAATAAATTAACGGTTTTCGACTGGCTCTCCAATATGAGTTTACCAAATGGGGAAGCTCCTTTTGACTGTATTGAAGTGCGTTTCAAAAATGGAAGAAAAGAATTTTATCGCAATACAGAAAAACTAACTTTAAGCATTGGCGACATTGTTGCTACCGAAGCTTCACCTGGTCACGACATCGGAATTGTAACACTTACCGGCGAATTGGTTCGTGTACAAATGAAGAAAAAAGGTGTTAATCACACCAGTACCGAAATTGCGAAAATCTACAGAAAAGCATCCCAAAAAGACATCGATATTTGGTCCGTTGCACGTGATAAAGAAGAGCCAATGAAAGTTCGAGCACGTGAATTAGCAATTGCTCAAAAACTAGAAATGAAAATTTCTGACATCGAATTTCAAGGTGATGGTTCAAAAGCAACTTTTTATTATACTGCCAATGACAGAGTCGATTTTAGACTTTTAATCAAAGATTTTGCGAAAGAATTCAGCACCAGAGTAGAGATGAAACAAGTAGGTCTTCGCCAAGAGGCAGCCCGTTTAGGTGGAATTGGATCTTGCGGAAGAGAATTGTGTTGTTCCACTTGGCTAACCGATTTTAGAAGTGTAAATACCTCAGCAGCACGTTACCAGCAATTGTCTTTAAACCCACAAAAACTGGCAGGACAATGCGGCAAATTGAAATGTTGTTTGAATTATGAACTTGATACATACATGGATGCCTTGAAAGGATTTCCAAGTTTTGACACCAAATTAGTAACCGAAAAAGGAGATGCTATTTGTCAGAAACAGGATATTTTCAAAGGAATGATGTGGTTTGCATACACCAATGATTTTGCCAATTGGCACATGCTAAAAATTGAGCAAGTCAACGAAATAATTGCCGAAAATAAGCTCAAAAACAAAGTGGCTTCGCTTGAAGATTTTGCAATTGAAGTGGTTCAAGAACCAGAAAAACACTTTAACAACGCGATGGGTCAAGAAAGTTTAACTCGTTTTGACCAACCGAAGAAAAAGAAAAAACCAACTAAAAAACGCAAACCAGGAGGGGAAAATGTTATTGTTGCCAACAATAATACTGCCAAACCAGCGAACAATAATCCCAACCAAAATAACAATAACAGGCCTAATAATAACAGACCCAATAATAATGCAAAACCTAAGGTTGAAAACGATAAACCAGCTGTAGCAAGAAAACCTATAATTATCACTAAAAATGAGAATAAAGAATAGTGTAGTATTAATTTTGGTTGTGATTCTCTTTTTTTCATGTGATAAAAAAAGAGTTTTCGACGAATACAAATCCGTTGGAAGTGCTTGGAATAAAGATAGTATTGTAACTTTCAGTTTACCTCAATTAGATTCGACAAAGCAATATAATTTATTTGTAAATTTGAGGGACAACAACAACTATCCATTTAACAATCTTTTTTTAATTGTTTCAATGGAAAAACCAAATGGTTTTATTAAAGTTGACACACTCGAATATCAAATGGCAAACCCCGATGGAAGTCTGCTTGGCGATGGTTTTTCGGACATAAAGGAAAGTAAGTTGTTTTACAAAGAAAAAATAAAATTAGAAGGAATAACTAAAATTCACATCAAACAAGCCGTTCGAGAAAACGGAAAAATACCTGGCGTTAAAACTTTAGATGGAATTACAGAAGTAGGTTTTAGAATAGAAAAAACAGAATAAAATAGTACTATGGCTGCTAAAAAAAACAATAATCAAGCGAAAATCATCGACAAAGACATCCCTTATTATAAAAATAAATTTTGGAAAGTTTTCTTTTATACTTTGGGAGGAATTTTGGTATTTTTCTTATTTGCCTCTTGGGGACTTTTTGGATCAATGCCTTCATTTGTAGACTTAGAAAATCCAGATTCCAATTTAGCTACCGAAATTATTGCATCGGATGGAGCAATCTTGGGTAAATATTTCGAACAAAACAGGTCTCAATTAAAATATTCCGATTTACCTCAAAATTTCGTTCAAGCCCTTGTAGCTACAGAAGACGAACGTTTTTACGAACATTCAGGAATAGATGGCAGAGGAACTTTAAGAGCCATTGCCAGTTTAGGAACAAGTGGTGGAGCCAGTACATTAACCCAACAATTAGCCAAACAATTATTTCACGGGGAAGGTTCTAAATTTCTACCTTTTAGAATCGTCCAAAAAGTAAAAGAATGGATTATTGCCATTCGATTAGAAAGGCAATATACCAAAAGCGAAATCCTTGCTATGTACTGCAATGTATATGATTTTGGGAATTATTCTGTAGGAGTCAGTTCGGCTGCAAAGACCTATTTTTCAAAATTACCAAAAGATTTAACCGTAGACGAATCGGCAATGCTAGTCGGAATGTTTAAGAATTCTGGTTTGTATAATCCAATACGAAACATAAAAGGCGTAACAAATCGTAGAAATGTAGTTCTTGCACAAATGGCAAAAAACCATATTATCACTCCATCTCAAAAAGAAAAATTACAAAGTGAACCTATCGTTTTACATTTCAAATTAGAAAGTCACCGCGAAGGAACAGCCACTTATTTCAGAGAGTATTTGCGTGATTATATGAAAAAATGGGTCGAAGAAAACAAAAAACCTGACGGGTCAGATTACAATGTGTATAAAGACGGTCTAAAAATTTATACCACAATCGATTCAAGAATGCAATTGCATGCCGAAGAAGCCGTTTCTAAACACATGGCAAACCTTCAAGAACAATTTTTTATTGAATCGAAAACTAATAAAAACGCTCCTTTTATAAATATTTCTGATGTAGAAACACAACGAATTCTAAATCAAGCCATGAAATCATCAAGCAGATGGGCCATTTTAAAAGAACAAGAAAAAAGCGATGAAGAAATTAAAAAAACATTTAGTGTAAAAACTAAAATGACCGTTTTCACTTGGAAAGGAGAAAAAGACACCATTATGACACCATTAGATTCAATCCGTTATTACAAACATTTCTTGCAATCCGGATTAATGGCAATGGATCCTCAAACTGGCGGTATAAAAGCTTGGGTTGGCGGTATCAACTACAAATATTTTCAATACGATCACGTAGGTCAAGGCGCCAGACAAGTTGGTTCTACTTTCAAACCATTTGTTTATGCAACTGCAATCGAACAATTAGGAATGTCACCATGTGATACCATTGTCGATGGCCCATTCATAATTCGAAAAGGGCGTCATCATGTAACCGAAGATTGGGAACCAAGAAATTCCGACAATAAATACCGTGGAATGGTAACTTTAAAACAAGGATTAGCGAATTCCATCAACGTTATTTCGGCAAAATTAATAGACAAAGTAGGTCCAGAAGCCGTTGTCGAACTAGCTCATAAATTGGGAATAAAATCAGATATTCCAGCGCAACCTTCTATAGCACTTGGCGCAGTCGATGTTACCGTGCAAGATATGGTGGCAGCTTACAGCACATTTGCCAACCAAGGCGTATATATCAAACCACAATTTATCACTCGAATAGAAGATAAAAGCGGCGTGGTAATCTATGAACCAATTCCCGAATCGCACGATGTTTTAAATAAAGACGTTGCTTTTGCAGTTATCAAATTGCTCGAAGGCGTAACCGAAGGAGGTTCTGGAGCAAGATTAAGAACACAAGGTGGCGGTAGCGGTTCTAATCGCTGGACAGGTTATCCCTACTCGTTTACAAACCCTATTGCAGGGAAAACCGGTACCACACAAAACCAGTCTGACGGTTGGTTTATGGGAATGGTTCCCAATCTTGTAACCGGCGTTTGGGTAGGTTGTGAAGACCGTTCGGCACGTTTCAAAAGTATGGCTTATGGCCAAGGCGCAACAGCTGCATTACCAGTTTGGGCCTATTTTATGAAACTTTGTTATGCCGATCAAAACCTTAAAGTCTCTAAAACTGATTTCGACAGACCACCCAATCTTTCTATAAAAGTAGACTGTTATACCGCTCGAAAAGTAAAAGACAGCACTGCCGTAGAACAGCCAACAGACGAATTCGAATTGTAAAGTCATTGCGAGGAAAGAAGCAATATTTTGTAATTAAATTTATATAATTAGGAGCTATTTCCAGCTGTACGCTAAATCTTTTTATCCCGCTAAAAACCGCGGGATAAAAAGGATATCGCTGCCATCTGGGCTAAAAAAACACGATATGATTAACAAAAAAGTTAGCAGCGTACAAGAAGCACTCCAAGGAATCGAAAACGGAATGACCCTCATGCTTGGCGGTTTCGGGTTGTGTGGCATTCCTGAAAACTCAATCGCCGAACTCGTAAAAAAAGAAACCAACAATCTCACCTGCATTTCTAACAATGCTGGTGTCGATGATTTTGGACTTGGATTACTTTTACACAAAAAACAAATCAAAAAAATGATCTCTTCCTACGTGGGAGAAAATGCCGAATTCGAACGCCAAATGCTTTCTGGCGAACTCGATGTCGAGCTTATTCCGCAAGGAACTCTAGCCGAAAGATGTCGTGCTGCTCAAGCAGGAATTCCCGCTTTTTTTACACCGGCAGGTTTTGGCACCGAAGTCGCCATTGGCAAAGAAACACGAAAATTCAACGGAAAAATGCACATCATGGAATTGGCTTTCAAAGCTGATTTTGCCATAGTAAAAGCGTGGAAAGGCGACACCGCCGGAAACCTCATCTTCAAAGGAACTGCTCGAAACTTCAATCCTTCTATGGCTGGTGCCGCAAAAATCACCATCGCCGAAGTCGAAGAATTAGTCGAAGCCGGAACACTCGATCCCAACCAAATTCACATTCCAGGAATATTCGTCCAACGCATTTTTCAAGGCGAGAAATACGAAAAGAGAATTGAGCAGAGAACGGTTAG
>CANBWX010000033.1 GCA_947373225.1 Flavobacteriaceae bacterium
TATTTTATTTATTTTTTATAGGAAATATGGAATTCGCAAAAGCTCATTTCATAATATTCTATAATTTACTTCGTCAGTTTGGTCTTTAATGACCTCGTGCGTGCAAAGATAGTTTATTCTTGTTTAATAGTGGATTGTTTTTGGATTACGGTTTTTAGCCCTGATGGAAACGGCATCCTCTTGTGGCGGTGTTCGCCATGAGAGATATAGTGCACAGCAGGAAATAGCTCCTAAAAAATCATAATCTCATTAATAGTTTTTTTCCGTGCCACAATAGGCTTGGATTGATGAGGATTATGCAGAAAACTCCCGAAACGATTAGTAATTTCAGGATGTTGTGAAGTAATAGATACTGGTTTTTTGTGTCTGATTTCCAAAGATAAAGCAGGAAGAAAATCAGGATTATTAGGCATGAATAAAAATAAATATCCATGTAGCCCACGTCGAAAACTTCGATTAAAACATAAATAGGGATTATTGTTGCGACTGTTAATACTGTAATTATTTTCTTCGAAATAGCTTCGCCGTAAATAATTGGGATGGTTTTGTAATCGTTTGCCAAGTCGCCTTTGATGTTTTCCAAATCTTTGATCATTTCGCGAATTAAAAGGAGTAAAAATAAGAATACAGCATGACCAAAGATGACCCCGTACAGGTTTTTGTAATACAAAAGTATCGCGAAAAACGGTAAAATAGCTAGAAATGCAGCTGTAAGATTACCTATAATTGGGTATTTTTTTATACGATGAGAATAATACCAAATCAAGAAAATGTATACTGAAAAAAATAAAAAGGCACGCCATGAAACGAAAATTGAGAGAAAAACTACTATAAAATTTAGGCCGAAATAAACATTTAGTTTTGTTTTCTGGCTGACTAGCCTATCAAGCATTGACTTGTTTGGACGATTTATTAAATCTTTTTGGCTGTCGTAAAAATTATTGATGATATAACCCGACGCAATGGTCAATGATGAGGCAAAAACAATGATAAACAAATCGAAATCAAGAAGTATTGAAAGCGCTCTTTTTTCGGGAGCAAGAATGAAAATTGCCGATAAATACTGGGCTAGAACGATTATAGGAATGTTGTAGCCTCTAACAACAGAGAACAAACTGACGAATTTTATAAGAATTATTTTGTTCTTTCGGCTAAGCATTTTAAAATTGGTAGACTACTTCTAATGTATAGTCTTTCAAAGCTGTTTTTGCTTTTTCTAAGTCTTGGGTAAAACCAAGAATATAACCACCTCCTCCTGAACCACACAATTTTAGGTAGTAATCATTGGTGTCAATTCCTTTTTGCCAAAGTCCGTGAAATTGTTCTGGAATCATTGGTTTGAAGTTATTCAAAACTACTTTTGATAGTTTTTTTGTGTTTTCAAACAAGGATTTCATATCGCCTCCAAGAAAGTTTTCGACGCAAGCATCGGTATGTTTTATGAATTGCGATTTTAACATTTTTCTAAAACCTTGATCTTTTAGGTTTTCCATAAATATATTCACCATTGGAGCGGTTTCGCCAACAATTCCTGAATCTAATAAAAATACAGCTCCGTTTCCGCCCAAACTTTGAGTTGGGATTCCGGTTGCTTCAATATTGTCTTTAGAATTGATTAAAATGGGAATGCTTAAATAGCTATTTAAAGGATCTAATCCAGAACTTTTTCCGTGGAAAAAAGATTCCATTTGGGAAAAGACATTTTTTAATTTTAATAATTTTTCTCGAGTTAAATTCTCCAGAACAGTGATTTTATCTTGGGCATATTTGTCGTAAATAGCTGCTACAAGTGCGCCGCTACTTCCTACACCATAACCTTGTGGAATACTGGAATCAAAGAACATTCCGGTTTCGACATCGTTTCTTAAAGTCGCTAAATCGAATGTTACTAGTTCCGGTTGTTCGCTTTGTAAAGTTTCAAGATAGGAAACAAAACGTTTTAAATTACCGTTTGATTTTATCGCTTCTTCCGATGGATTTGCCTCTCTTTTGAGAGCGCCATTGTAAAAATTATAAGGAATAGATAATCCTTTTGAGTCACGAATAATTCCGTATTCTCCAAAGAGTAATATTTTTGAGTAAAATAAAGGTCCTTTCATAAATAAATTGATAATTAGCAGTTGACAATTGATAATTCGTAATTGATAATTATTTTGTTTTTGAGGTATTAATAATGCTTGTAAGCAATTTCAATAATTCAATTATTTTTGGTTTAATGTTTTGAAACTCTGATTCAGAAATATATTTTGTTTCGAATAATAAATCTAACCAATATTCGGTTTCGTTAGCTTCTTTTAATGAAATCGATAATTTATGAATAAAATCCGCTTTGCTTTGAGCATGTTCAGCTTCTCTAACATTTGCACCAATTGATGTTCCAGAACGTAACATTTGTCTTGAAAGCACAAATTCCTTTCTTTCAGCTAATATTTTATAAAGATTTACAATTTCAATTGCAAAAATAAAAGATTTTTCTTTAATAATATTCTTCTTCTCCAAACTTGTAAATTATCAATTATCAATTATCAATTGACTTCCAATTCCAATTTCATCACAAATGTACTGACCATTTTGACAATAGCCAACTAATTCGTTCTGAATAAATTGCAAAACGGCTTCTTTTGTGTTTTCTGGATATAAAACGTGAACATTTGCACCAGCATCGAGTGTGAAGCAAACGGGAATTTTAGTCTCATTTCTGTATTTCCAAATAGCATTTATGATTTCTAATGTATTGGGTTTCATCAAAATGAAATACGGCATCGAAGTCATCATCATGGCATGCAATGTCAAGGCTTCGCTTTCGACTATTTTTATAAAATCATCTAAATTCCCGCTTTCGAAAATGATAATTAATTGATCTAAATTTTCGTGCGCTTGTTCAAATCGCCTTTCGGCAAAAGGATGTCCGTTCATTAAATTATGACCCAGCGTACTCGAAACTTGTTTTTCACCTTTGTCAACGAGTAAAATTGTGTCTTGAAAATTATTGAAATTGGCGTGAATTGTATTTGGAAATTCTACTCCAAACAAATCGGAACTTCCTTGAATGTTATCGTGATTTCCCCAAACGACAACTTTTCCTTTTACGCTTCGGCAAGCACTTCCAGAGCCTAAACGTGCCAAGAAAGAGGCTTTTTTATAAAAATAATCTTCGGTCATTTCGGGATTTAAAACTTTTTCTAAACTCATTAAATTCATTGTCAAAGCTGCCATACCTGAAGCCGAAGAGGCAATCCCGGAACTATGAGGAAAGGTGTTTTTAGTGTCAATCTTAAAATGATACTCTTTTAGAAAAGGCAAATAAACCAAAACTCTTTCGAAAAATTGTTGAATTTTTGGCTTGAAATCTTCTTTGGGTTTTCCTTCAAATAGCAAATCGAAAGAGAAATTTTCTTGGTTTTGCTTTTTGGCGAAAGCCAAAGTTGTGAAAGTTTTACAATTATTCAAGGTAAAACTCACCGATGGATTGGCTGGGATTTGCTTGTCTTTTTTGCCCCAATATTTCACCAAAGCAATGTTGCTTGGAGAACTCCATTGAAAATTACCGCTTTCTACGGAATGAGAATAGGGAGCCGGAATAAAATTGTTTGCTGAAAACATTAAGTATAAAATTTAAGCAAAGATACTTTTTTCTCGTTTATTCGTTTATTTGTTTTATGGTTTAATCGATAGAAAGATTTGATTAAATTTGTAAAAAATAAAAAATGAACAAAATTTCTAAAATTCTAGTTGTTGTTGTCACTTGTTTAGTGGTTGGATATTTCTCAGGAATGGTCACTCGTTCTGCAATTATAACTTGGTACCCAACATTGGTTAAGCCAAGTTTTAATCCACCAAATTGGATTTTTGCACCCGTTTGGAGCATGCTTTATATTATGATGGGAGTTGCGGCCGGACTGGTTTGGAACCGAATTGATTTTGAAAAAGAAGTTGTCAAAAAAGCATTGGTTTTCTTCGCCATTCAGTTGGCTCTAAATGCTTTGTGGTCCTATTTGTTTTTTGGATTAAAAAACCCAATGTTAGCAGGTGTCGAAGTTATTTTGCTTTGGTTGATGATTTTCGAAACCTATTCGAAATTTGTAAAAATCAATAAAATAGCGGGATATTTATTTATTCCTTATTTGTTTTGGGTGAGTTTTGCATCAGTTTTGAATATTAGTATTTGGTGGTTGAATAAATAAAATTTTATATTTGATTCATCGTTTTTCAAATAGATTTAAAAGTAAAAAAGCTCCACTATGGAGCTTTTTTACTTTTAATTATCGTGTTATAAATACCCAACCTGATTTTGAAGTGCCTCCTTTTATTTCGGCTACATAAAAGTAAGTGCCGTCAGGAAGCGCTTCGCCTGCGCTAGATGTTCCATCCCATTGATCCGTATAATTCGTGTAGCTATTTACTTTTCTGCCATATCTATTGAATAATTCTAGTTTTAAAACATCACAACCTTTTAGATTAAAGGTGTCATTAAAGGTATCACCATTTGGAGTAATTACATTTGGAAACAAACAAATTGAACTTATTGTTACTACTTTACTAAATTCACAACCATTAGAGTCTTTAACGGTTATTGTATAATCGCCAGGAGCAAGATTAGAATAGGTTGTATTGGTGGTAAATGTACTATTATTGAAGCTGTATTGATAAGGAGCTATTCCACTTGTTATACTCATAATTTCAATAATTCCATCAGGGCCATCATTAACTACATCTGTAGGTTTAAGAACAATATCTGTAGGCGATGGATTCACTGTAATATTTAAGGTTGTTGTTAGTCCGCACTGGCCAATTGTTGGTGTAAAGGTATAAGTCCCCGAAGCTGTATTGCTAACAATAGCCGGATTCCATGTTCCTGTAATTAAATTATTTGATGTTGTTGGCAAAACAGGACGTGTTGAGTCTAAACATATTGGTGCAATAGCTGTGAAAGTTGGTGTTGTATTTGGTGTTACGGTGACACTCAAAGTAGTTCCTATTGCACATTGACCCGCAGTTGGGGTGAAAGTATATGTTCCCGAAACGGTATTACTTATTGTTGTAGGATTCCAAGTTCCAGATATTGAATTATTTGATGTTAAAGGCAAAATAGGACTTGTTGCACCTGAACATAATTGTGAAATTGCCGTAAAACTTGGAGTGATAATAGGATTAACAGTTATTGTCAAAAAAGCTGTTGTAGCACATTGTCCAGCATCTGGTGTAAAAACATAGGTTCCAGTAGACGTATTACTTACAATAGCAGGATTCCAAGATCCAGTTATTCCGTTTGTAGATGGTGATGTTAATACTGGTGCTGTTGTGTTGGCACAAATTGGTGCAATAGCATTAAAAGTTGGTATTATTGTGGTAACATTTATGGTTAATGTTGCTTTTGTAGCACAAGGACCAGCATTAGGTGTAAAAACATAGGTTCCAGAAGTTGTATTGCTTACAATGGTGGGATTCCAAGTTCCGGTAATTCCATTAATAGAAGTTGAAGGTAAACTTGGAGCTGTTGTGCCATAACAGACGTCTGCAATTGGATTAAAAGTTGGAATGACATTTGGAATTACCGTTACATTCGCCGAAGTTGTTGTAGCACATTGTCCCGCATCGGGTGTAAAAGTATAAGTTCCCGTTGCGGTATTGCTAACCGTTGCAGGATTCCAAGTTCCGGTAAAACCATTGTTCGAAGAACTTGGTAAAACAGGAGCGGTTGCATTAGCACAAATAGTAGGAATCGCATCAAAAGTTGGTGTGATATTTGGATTAACCGTTACCGAAACCGAAGCCGTTGTAGCACATTGTCCAGCATCGGGTGTAAAAGTATAAGTTCCCGTTGCGGTATTACTAACTAATGCAGGATTCCAAGTTCCAGTAAAACCATTATTCGAAGAACTTGGTAAAACAGGAGCGGTTGCATTGGCGCAAATAGCAGGAATCGCATCGAAAGTTGGAAGAATATTTGGACTAACTGTTACCGAAACCGAAGCTGTTGTAGCACATTGTCCCGCATCAGGTGTAAAAGTATAAGTTCCCGTTGCGGTATTGCTAACCGTTGCAGGATTCCAAGTTCCGGTAAAACCATTATTCGAAGAACTTGGTAAAATAGGAGCGCTAGCATTGGCGCAAATAGCAGGAATCGCATCGAAAGTTGGTGTGATATTTGGACTAACCGTTACCGAAACAGAAGCTGTTGTAGCACATTGTCCAGCATCGGGTGTAAAAGTATAAGTTCCCGTTGCGGTATTGCTAACTGTGGCAGGATTCCAAGTTCCGGTAAAACCATTATTCGAAGAAGTTGGTAAAATAGGAGCGCTAGCATTGGCACAAATAGCAGGAATCGCATCGAAAGTTGGAAGAATATTTGGATTAACCGTTACCGAAACCGAAGCTGTTGTAGCACATTGTCCCGCATCGGGTGTAAAAGTGTAAGTTCCCGTTGCGGTATTGCTAACTGTGGCAGGATTCCAAGTTCCAGTGAAACCATTGTTCGAAGAAGTTGGTAAAACAGGAGCGGTTCCATTGGCACAAATAGCAGGAATCGCATCGAAAGTTGGAAGAATATTTGGGTTTACAACTATAGTCATACTAGTTGTAGCTGTTGCACATTGTCCAGCGGAAGGTGTAAATGTATAGGTGGTTGTTGTGGTATTGTTTATTGCAGGTGACCAAGTTCCTGTAACGCCATTACTAGATGTTGTAGGTAAATTTGCTAAAGTATTTCCAGAGCAAATAGGCGGAATCGCAGGAAGAAAAACTGCTATTGATGGATTTACAGTTATATTTATTGTTTTACTCGTTGCACATTGACCAATACTTGGTGAGAAAGTGTAACTTCCAGATGTTGCATTACTTACAACTGCAGGACTCCAAGTTCCAACAATTCCGTTATTAGAAATAGTTGATAGAAGTGGAGGTGTGTCTCCTTGACAAATAGATGCGGGTAAAGTAAATGTTGGAGTTACATTATTTATAACAAAAATAGTAAATGACAATGAATTAGCGCATTGTCCTGTATCAGGTGTAAAAAGATAGGTTGTGGTTGTTATATTATTTACAATAGAAGGACTCCAGACACCTGTAATACCATTAGTTGATGTTGTGGATAAAAGAGGTTTAATTCCGCCTTTACAAATCGCAGGTAATGTAGCATCAAAAGTCGGGTCTGTTTTTGCATTTACAATAACTATTGCTGTACTCTGAATGGTCGATGTAGCACCTATGTTATCTGTAATGACTAATGAATAGGTTCCAGCATTCGATGAATTAACGTTAGTGAGTACTGGATTTTCGTTTGTTGAAACGTAACCATTTGGACCAGTCCAGCTAAAAGTATAAGGCGCAACTCCACCGCTCGGGTTTGCTGTAAGTGTAAGCGTGTCGCCTTCGCATATTGAAGTTGATGAAGCTGTTGGATTTGTTATTGGACTTGAATCAACAAAATTTATTTTACCATCTAATTCTAAATTTGAATTATTTTGGCAAATATTAGTTACTAATGTTTTATAATTTGAGACATTGCTGATATTAATAGTATTGGCAGATAAATTGAAGGAAAAAACGCTGACTAAAAATGTGGTTAAAAAGTAATTTTTTTTCATTGACTTTAGGGTATTAGTTAATGTGTGATTTTAAAAACAACGATATAAATAATTGTTTTACAGTTGTTTATGTAAAAAAAATGTATGGAAAATAAATCAATTTGTATCAAAAATACAATTAATTTGGAAACCTTATAATGAATTTGCTAAAATAAATCCGCTTGTCCAAGCATTTTGAAAGTTAAATCCACCAGTTATGGCATCAATATTTACTATTTCTCCAGCAAAATAAAGGTTTTGATGCAGTTTGCTTTCCATGGTTTTAAAGTTTATTTCTTTCAAATCAATTCCTCCAGCGGTTACAAATTCTTCCTTGAAGGTACTTTTTCCGTTCACTTGAAAACTAGAATTTGTCAATTGTTGAACTAAATTTTGTGTTTGAATCTTTGTCAAATCAGCCCATTTGGTTTCTGCTTCAATATTCGATGCTAGAACTAAACTTTCCCAAAGTCTATTCGGAAAGTCAAATGGTGATTTTTTAGAAACTGCTTTTTTAGCATGTTCCTGCTTTAAATCTTTGAGGATTTTTTCGCATTCTTCCGTTTCAACGTCATTCAACCAATTTACAAAAATGGTAAATTGATAGTTTTTGTCG
This sequence comes from Flavobacteriaceae bacterium, assembly GCA_947373225.1. Classification (GTDB taxonomy): domain Bacteria; phylum Bacteroidota; class Bacteroidia; order Flavobacteriales; family Flavobacteriaceae; genus Flavobacterium. The sequence continues at coordinate 8,182 of CANBWX010000033.1, forward strand.
AATAAAATCCGCGCGCCCCAAGCCGATAACTTTAATATCGCCGGGCCGCTCATTCCCCAATGGGTAATCAATAAAGCCCCTGTTGAGGTAAGTTTGGTGTCTTTTACTTTGATAGAAACTTGTGCCGAAACTCCGGGTAATTCTTTTATTCTCGTATCTTTTATGTTGAAAGTAAATAACGAAGGAACAGGATTTACGATTGCATGACCAAAAGTTTGCAGCATTTCCCATATTTTAGGATTGCTTCCTGTGGCGAGAATCAATTTTTCGGTAATATAATTTTCAGCTGGGGTTTCAATTTTCCAAAGATTCTCTTTTTTGAAAATCGATTGTACGCTTTGCCCGGTCAAGATTGTAATTCCTAATTTTTTGGCATTTTCAAGAAAACAATCGATTATGGTTTGCGATGAATTCGAAACCGGAAACATACGTCCATCTTCTTCCATTTTGAGTTCTACGCCATGATCGCTAAACCATTCCACGGTGTCTCCAGAACAAAATTGATGAAAAGGGCCACGCAATTCTTTCTCACCACGCGGGTAGAATTTCACTAATTCGTTCGGTTCAAAACAGGCATGGGTTACATTGCATCTTCCGCCGCCAGAAACACGAACTTTCGTCAAAACTTCGTTTCCGCGTTCGAGAATGGCGACTTTAGTTTTCGGTTTTTTCTCTACAATATTGATTGCCGTAAAAAATCCCGCTGCGCCACCACCTACAATTATAATGTCAAAATTTTGGTTCATATTTTATCTGGAAAATTCGAAATAATTCCGTTTACATCGAATGATTTTACTTTCTGAATCGATTCTTTTGAATTCACTGTCCAAGGAAAAACACCGAAATCATTTTCATGCATCAAATCTACATTTTCTTTCGATAACAATTGATAATCGGGATGTATAGAGAACGCTTTTATCTTTTTGGCGAAAGACAATGCGTCTTCAATAGATTCTTCGGTTAAAACGCCAAGTCTAATTTTTGGATTTAATAAAGCCATTTCTTGGAGCATATCCCAATCGAAACTTGAAATAAGAAAATCGTTAATCTCCCATTTTTTGTCTAAAATGTAATGATTTATCAGGTCGTTTACCGGTTTAGCAGTGCCAATTCCCTTGAGTTCGATATTAATCAGGCAACGTCGATTTACCAAATCGAAAACCTCGATTAATGTTGGAATTTCTTGATTTTTTCCTGCATTAAAAGATTTCAATTCTTGTAGCGTCATTGTATGAACTTGGCCTTTTCCGTTGGTCGTTCGATCAATTGTTTCGTCGTGAATCACGACTAAATGCCCATCGGAAGTCAAATGAACGTCCAATTCGATTCCGTCAGCATTCAAATCAATCGCTTTTTCGAAAGAAATTAAGGTGTTTTCAGGTTCATAACCCGAGGCGCCTCGATGTCCGATTTTGAGAATTTTATCCATATTGGTTTTATAAAGTGTAAACATAAAAAAACGCCTTCATTTCTAAAGGCGTTTTGATGAAAAATAGTTTTCATTATTTTTTCAATTCCAATAATACAATATCAAATTCAGAATCAATGCTAACTTTTCCTTTCGAAACAACAACTGTTTTATCCGAATATGCATCGTGTAATTTTGTTCCGTTTTTGAATATGTTCCCAACCGAAATTTCCTTTTGTCCTTTTGGAAAATCCAATCCAATAACGACTTTATCTGTGAAATTATCTCTAGCAAAAGTTCTGCTGAAAACATAAGGACTTGATGAAATTTCTTGGTGTATTCCAGCTCCAATCGCAGGATGATTTTTTCTGAATTGACCTAATTTTTGCCAATGCAAAAGCACTTTTTGAGTTTCGGGATTGGTTTTTATATCGTCCCAATTCATGTTAGATCTTAAAGTAGCGTCGCCCTGAGTACCTTCAACCACAAGGGAACGGGCGCTTTCGTCACCATAATACACCTGAGAAATTCCCGGTGCAAGCAGTAATTTTGTTCCACTTTCGATGCTTTTTGTTCGGCTGGCATCAAATGGTGAACCATCATCGTGAGACGAAATATAATTCATCACGGTTTTGCCTTTTAAATCAGCATTTAAAATAGTTGAATATTTAGAAAATAAAGGCTCATAAGCCATTTTTGCTTCATTTCTAAAATCAAAATTGATTAAACCTGTGAAACCATTAGCGAAATAATCTACTTTTCTATCTCCAAAATCATAAAGTCTTTTTGCGCCAATATTATAGCCGTAAACTTCGCCAACCATAAAAAATGGATTAGAATCTAACACTTTTTTAGGATTGTTTTTCTTGAATTCGGCAAAGGATAAATCACATACTTTTCTAAAATCTGCCCAAACATTTTCGTAGGTATGTTTGGCGGTATCCACCCGATAACCATCAATTCCGTAATCGCGAATATAATCTGAAAGCCATTTCATAATATAAAATCGTGGCGCTCTTGGGAAACCAGTTTTCTTGAAAAATGTATTCAAACTAGCCACTTCGGTTTCATAACGACCTTCTTTTTTCCATTTTTCCACTAAAAAAACGGGTAAATCTACATTGTCATTATTTTCGGTTTTTACATCCGGAAGATTGTCTACCAAAGTACAATTGATATAAGTATCATAGGATTTGTAGGTGCATTTTGGAGAAGTTCGTACCCAATCATTTGGATATACCGAATCTTCTACAGTTACTGGCCCTGTGTGATTTATTACGGCATCAAGCATAATACGAATTCCATGTTTATGTGCTTTTTGCACCAATTCAGCCAAGTCTTTTTTGGTTCCAAAACTTGGATCTAATGCGCTCCAATCTCTAGCCCAATAACCATGGAAGCCATAACTCAATCCAGTTCCTTCGTCAACCGCATCGTGAATTTGTTCAACAATTGGAGTGAGCCAAATAACATCTATTCCTAGTTTGTCAAAATAGTTTTCATCGATTTTTTGAATAACACCACGAATATCACCGCCTTCAAAACCACGTAATTTTCCAGCTATTTTAGTTCGGTTATACGTGTGATCATTCGTTTTGTCACCGTCATTAAATCGGTCGGTCAAAAGGAAATATACGTTGGCATCTTCCCAAAAGAAAGGCGTTTTTGCGGTTTTCGAAACTGTTTTTTTCTTTGTTTGCGCTTCTAAATTATGCGATAAAAGCCCTAAAGCCAGAATTAGTAAGGTTATTATTTTTCTCATTTTATAATTGGATTTTTATTTCTTTTGCTGTTCCATTTTCCCAAGAAACAGGAATTTCAATAGTGTTAGAATTAGTTTTGAAAGCTGTATTTTTCCCGTTTATGGTCACTGATTTTGCGTTGATATTGTGAAGAATTAAATTTACATTTTTATCCAATGATTGAAAGTTTTTTCCAATTTCAGAATTCAATTTGATGATCAATACCCCATTATTGCTATTCGCATTGAAATTCAATATTTCGAATTCTCCTTTTTCGAAAGCATTTGGTGTTGAGCCATTATCATTGTATAAATTGCCGCTGCTTTTTGTCGTTTTTTCATCAAAATAATAATGTAAATCAAAATTGGCTAACGAATATTTCGATGTATTTTGAATGGTTTTTATCATCGGAATAAAACTTCCACCACGAACAAAAACTGGAATATGATCTTCGGAAACTGCAATGTTTTCATTCGTTCCAGCTAATTGTTTTTGGTCGGAATAGAAATCAAACCAGTTGTTGTTTTTTGGAAAATAAACAGAAACGGAGGAAATTCCCGGTTTCGTAATTGGTGTAACCAAGAAATTATTTCCCCAAAAATAAGTTTCACAAACTGCCGAAATATTCTTGTTATCTGGCTCTTCAAAAAATAACGGACGCATTAAAGGTGCCCCTTTTTGATTGTTTTCGAAAGCCAAAGTGTAATTATAAGGCATTAATTGGTAACGCAATTCTATTTGTTTTTTGGCTTTAGCCTTGGTCACAATATCTTTATAAACGGGTTCTGCGGCAACTTCTTCGCTTGCGTGTGGGCGAAAAATAGGATTAAAAACACCGTATTGTAGCCAACGGATATACAATTCGTTATCGAAATAATCACCTGCAAAACCACCTAAATCCGAGTGCATATAAGCCATTCCCTGCATTCCCATTTGCAATGCTATCTCGGTTTGCGATTGTAATCCGCCCCAAGAACGGCTTACGTCTCCCGACCATGGGGTCATCCCAAAACGTTGCGAACCCGAGTAACCAGCGCGCATTAGTATAAACGGACGCACATTTGGAAAGTCTTTTTTATAACCATCGGCAATTAATTTTGCCCAATTATGTCCGTAAACATTATGAACTTCATCGGCTTTACCACCAGCTGTAATTGCTTCGGAAGGAAATGCTTCGGGTTCGCCTAAATCGCCCCAAAGTCCGCCAACACCTTGATGAATTAAATTTTTATAAATGTTCCAAAACCAGTCTTTTCCTTCGGGTTTAAAAATGTCGATAATTCCGGTGTTTCCAAAATAAAAATCATATTTGAATGGATTTCCAGCTTTGTCTGTTGCCAATACTTTTTTATCAACTGCTTCTTTCCATTTGTTGGATGTTGTCAGTACAAAAGGTTCAGTAATCAAGACGGTTTTTATATTTTTCGCATTCAAATCGGCAATCATTTTTTCGGGATTTGGAAACTTATCCTTATCCCAATCTAAATTTCCCATGGTACCTTGAATGGTTTTTCCAAACCAATACAAATCAAGAATTATAGCATCAACGGGGATTTTATCCTCTTCAAATTTTTTGATGGTTTTCTCCACTTCTTCTTGCGAATGATAACCAAAACGACTGGAGAAATTCCCCAAAGTCCATCGTGCTGGCAAAGGTTGTTTTCCTGTCAATTCAGTATAATTCGAAATTAAATCAGTCCAAGAATCGCCCACAATTACTTGGTAGGTTTTCCTTCCCGAAATAGTTTCGTACGTCAAAGTATTGTCTTTTTTGCTGTCTAAATCTAAGTAGCCAATTGCGGAATTATCAAAATGAACAGCATACATTTTCGAAGATAAAACCATCGGAATACAAAAATTCATCAAGTCTGCGTTGGTTTCATAACCGTAATGGGCACGATTGTATAATTGCAAACGATTGCCGCGACGGTTCATTCCCAGTGCTCTTGCGCCACCGCCATAAAGCATTTCGGAATTGTCAAGATTGAAATCTAAAGTCTCTGCATTTTCTTTTTTGGTATAACCATTTTTTTCTGAAAGAAACATTTGGTTTCCTTTTCCATAATAAATTTGAAAAGGTGATTTTTGAACAGAAACTAATATTCCTTTTGTATAAAGATGAATAAAACTTGGTGTTTCAATAATTTTTGAAATTCCAGTTTTTGGAACTAAAACAACAGCTTGAGAATTTGGATTGAAGGTTTCCCCTTTTGGAATAAAAGAAGTTTCTACAATTTTATCCGAATACGATTTTATCAAGTAAACGCCATCCGAAGTCGAAATTTCTAAGCCATTATTGGTTTTTTTGAAGCTTTCGAACTTTCGATTTGCATTTTGTGCAAAGGAAAGCGAAGTTATAAATAATAAGAAAAATAATTTTTTCATAGTTATGATTTTACCATTTAAGGTCATTTAAGTTTTTCTTATATTTCCTTAAATGCCTTATATGGTTCAAGTTTTATTTCAATTCTAATATCAAAACTGATTTTGGGTCCAAAGAAATTTCGTTGGTAACATCAATAATTTTGTCTGTTATAACGTCTTTTCCGGTTTTATAAGTGCCAATATTTTCTTGAAAACGATTGGTTTTTAGGGTCTGTGATTCCTTGCTGTTATTGAATACAACCATGACACTTCCCAAAGTATCATATCTAAAATAAACATAAATATTATTTTCTGGAATATAATGTGTCATTTTTCCGAAATGAACTGCCGATTTATTTTTTCTCCAATTGAATAATTTTGACGTAAAGTCGAAATATTCATTTTGTATTCCTGTTCTTCCTTCTTTGGTAAAAGCATTATTGGTGTCGCCTTCCCATCCGCCAGGAAAATCATGTCGAATATCGGCATCGCCATTGTCTTTATTTCCTGCCATTCCTATCTCGGAACCATAATATATTTGCGGAATTCCTCTAACGGTTGCCAATAATCCCATCGCCATTTTGTATTTTCGGATGTCGTTATTATAAACATGATTGACACGCTGCGTATCATGATTTTCGGCAAATATCAGTAGATTATTTACATTTGGATATAGAAAATCATTGGCAAAATTATCGTAAATTTTTTCCATTCCTTTTCCCCAGCTTCCATCATCTTCATTAAAAATAGAAAGTAAATCATCCGATAAAATGAAATCCATTACGCTTGGTAAATAAGAATTGAAATTCTGTATTTTGCCTATTGGACTGTCTTTTTGCCAATAAGAAAGTTGGGCTTGATCGCGCATCGAAATTTCACCAACAATATTAAAATTTGGATATTCATCGGTTATAGATTTTGTCCATTGTGCAATGGCGCTTGGATCGGCATAATTATAAGTATCAACTCTAAATCCATCTAAATTGGCGTATTCTATCCACCAAATTGCATTTTGTGTTAGATAATTTAAAACCAAAGGATTTCTTTGATTCAAATCTGGCATCGAAGGAACAAACCACCCGTCGAAGCAGGTTTTTGTGTCAATTTTTGAAGCGTTTATATCATGAACAAGTGTTCTTTTATGATTGGTTTGGGTGTAATTTTCGAATTGATTAATCCAATCATGCGTTGGCAAATCTTTCATCATCCAATGCTGCAATCCCCAATGATTAGTGACATAATCCAGCACTAATTTCATTTTTTTCTTGTGAATTTCTTCGGATAAACGCACATAATCTTCATTGGTACCATAACGCGGATCTATTTTGTAAACATCAGATTGTCCATAAGTGTGATAGGAGTGATGTGCATCGTTATCTTCGCAAAGAGGCGTGCTCCAAATAGTTGTTGCGCCTAATTCTTGGATATACTCTAAATGATTAATGATTCCTTGAATGTCGCCACCATGTCTTCCGTCTGGGGATTCACGATTGAATTTTTCAGTTGTTGTAGCATCACTATCATTATTCGGATTTCCGTTAGAAAAACGATCTGGCATAAGCAAATACATCATGTCCGACGAATCGTAACTTTGGCGTTTAGCCGAATTCTCTCTCCGTTTTTTCAACGAATAATTTTGAGTAAACGCTACTTTATTATTTGTTTTGAATGTAAAAATGCAATCTGTTGCCGGGACATTTTTAGTATTTATGGTAACAAATAAGTAGTTGGGATTTTCGGTTCTTTGAACATTTGTTATGTGAATCGAATTGGAAACCGAAACTTGAAATTTCGAAATGTTTTTACCATAAAACATAATCTGTAATTCAGGATTGTGCATTCCGGCATACCAAAATGGAGGTTCAATTTTATCGATTTGTGCAAACATTGTTGATGAAATTAGAAAGAATAAAAGTAGTTTTTTCATTTGACAAATTTAGATTTATACTAATTTATGTAAATAATATAGTGCAAAGTAAAAATTGAACCATGTAAGGCATTTGAGGTCATATAATTTGAACTAAAAATAAAATTTTTTTTGACTTTGTTTTTTAGCCACATAAAACTTATATAAGTTTGACTAAGTAAAAGTGTAATTTTAACTTTATCATTTAATCATAAAAGGCAAATAAGAAAATTCAAGAAAAACTTAAATGACCTTAAATGCCTTACATGGTTTATTTTAATTTTTATACGGTTACCAAAGTATTTGGAGTAACCAAAACTGCTTTTCCATTTACAGAAACTGTCAATTCTTTGTCGCCTTCATGGCTTAACTGCGTTTCATTTTGGTTAATTGCAACTTTTATAATTGAGTTTCTAAAGTTTATTTTAAAGGAATATCCTGTCCATTCTTTTGGAATTTTTGGAGAAAAATGAAGGGTGTCATTTTTCACGCGCATTCCACCAAAACCTTCTACGATACTCATCCAAGTTCCCGCCATTGACGTAATGTGGCAACCTTCTTCAACTTCCTTATTATAATCATCAAGATCTAATCGTGATGTTCTTAAATAGAAAGTATACGCCATGTCCATTTTGTCTAATTTTGCTGCTTGAATCGAGTGAACACAAGGAGAAAGGGAACTTTCATGAACAGTAAACGCTTCGTAAAATTCGAAATTGCTTTGTAATTCTTCTTTCGAAAAATGCTCTTCGAAGAAATAGAAACACTGCAAAACATCGGCTTGTTTGATATAAGGCGAACGTAAAATTCTGTCCCAAGACCATTTCTGATTAATTGGTCTTTGGCTTTTGTCTAAATCTTTTACCAAGACTAAATCCTTGTCTAAGAAACCGTCTTGTTGAAGATAAACGCCTAATTCTTCCGATTTCGGAAAGTACATATTACCCGAAACTTTCTTCCATTCTTGAAGTTCAGTATCCGATAATTTTACTTTTTCGATAATTCTTTTATGGTCAGATGGATATTCTAAAGACACTTTTTGAATTTGCTCATACGCATAATCAATACACCATTTTGCAATGAAATTGGTATAGAAATTATTGTTTACGTTGTTCTCATATTCGTTTGGACCGGTAACTCCAAGAATTACAAATTGATTTTTGTCTTTCGAAAAGTTCGCTCTTTGATGCCAAAAACGGGCAATTCCTATCAAAACCTCCAATCCTTTTTCTGGAATATAGCTGTAATCACCAGTAAAACGGTAATAGTTAAAAATGGCAAAAGCAATCGCACCATTTCTATGAATTTCCTCATGAGTGATTTCCCATTCGTTGTGGCATTCTTCGCCATTCATAGTCACCATTGGATACAAAGCAGCACCATTTTTGAAACCAAGATTTTTCTCGGCATTTTCAATCGCTTTATCCAATTGATTGTAGCGATAGGTCAATAAATTTCGAGCCACTTGTTGGTCTTTGGTCGCCATATAAAACGGAATACAATACGCTTCGGTGTCCCAATAAGTAGATCCGCCATATTTTTCGCCAGTGAACCCTTTTGGACCAATATTCAAACGAGAATCTTTTCCTAAATAGGTTTGGTTCAATTGGAAAATATTAAAACGAATTCCTTGTTGCGCTTTCACGTCACCATCGATTGTGATGTCTGACATTTCCCAAATTTTTTCCCAAGCTTCGATTTGATCGGCTAATAATTGGTCATATCCTTTTGTTAAAGCTTCTTTTATTACGTTTTCAGCTCCAGAAAGTGTGTTTTCATGGTTTAAAGAAACGGTATAACCACCTATTTTCTGAATAGACGATGTTGTGTTTTGAGCAACTGAAACGGCATAACTAAATTGAATTTTTTCTTTGGTTGCCGAAACAATTTCAGGAGAAAGATTTAGATTTTTGCCATTCGACAAAATGCTATTTTGCATAAATGTCGTTACTTTAAAATGCGTTTTGAAAGTTTGAGCCGTAACAAAAGCTTCGTTTTCGTTGTCTTTTGTTTCTAATGGTTCCCAGAAAGTTTCGTCCCAGTTGGCATCTTCATTGGTTACACCCGCATCGATATACGGTTTGTAAATTATTTGTGCTTCCTTGTTTAAAGGAGTAATTTCGTAATTGATAACGCCAACTTCGTCCAAATTCAAAGAAAGAAAACGTCGAACATTTACCGAAACTTCGGTGCCGTTTTGCAATGTGGCTTCGAAAGAACGATTGTACCAACCTTCTTTCATATTCAATTCACGACGGAAGTTTTTTACTTTGGCGCAAGCATTCAAATCTAGGTTTTCACCGTTGATTTCAATGTCAATTCCAATCCAGTTTGGTGCATTTAAGACTTTGGCAAAATATTTTGGATAACCATTTTTCCACCAGCCCACTTTTGTTTTATCAGGATAATAAATACCTGCAATATAACTTCCTTGAAAAGTTTCTCCCGTGTAATTTTCTTCAAAATTTGCACGTTGTCCCATGGCGCCGTTCCCAATACTGAAAAGGCTTTCGGACGATTTTACGCTTTCTACATCAAATTCTTCTTCAATGATAGACCAATTGTCTGGTTTTATATAATCTTGGTTCATTTCTTTTTATTATTTAAAAATTTAAAGATTGAAAAATTCAAAGATTCTTGTCATAATCTCTGTTTTTTCAATTATTTAATCTTTCAATTATTTAATCTTTTAATAAATTATCAATAAAGCTTTTGTCTATTTCAGTAAAATCTTTAAATAGGTATTTTGCTTCGTGCAAAGTTGCTGCTTCTCCAATTCCTACACTTACCATTCCGCCAATATTTGCTGCTTGTATTCCAGCAACTGAATCTTCAAAAACAATAGAGTCTTCGGGTTTTACACCCAATAATTTTGCTGCAAGCAAGAAAACTTCGGGGTCTGGTTTTGCATTCGAAACATCGTTACCATCAACAATAGCGTCAAAATATTCTAAAGTTCCTGTTTTTTCGAGAATAGGTCTGGCGTTTTTACTTGCTGAACCTAGCGCAATTAATTGCTTTTTCTCTTTCAAATATTTCAAAATTGGAAGAACTCCCGGCAAGATTTCGCTGTCGTTCATATCGACCAAATAGGACAAATAATTTTCGTTTTTTTCGAAAAGCCATTTATTTTTATCTTCTTGGGAAGCTTCTATTTTTCCTAATTCTAGAATAATATCTAAAGAGCGAATGCGGCTAACTCCTTTTAATAATTCGTTATGTTCGTGTGTAAAATCGATTGCTAGTTCGTTAGCTATTTTTTTCCAAGCCAAATAATGATATTTCGCTGTATCGACGATAACGCCGTCAAGATCGAATATAAATGCTTTTGTATTCATTAAATTATATTAATTATTTATTCTGTTTTTCTTTTATTGCGAAGACGGCAAATCCGGCAATTATTAAGGAAATACCCGCTATAACTAGCATCAAAATGGCATCTCCTGTAAATAGTCCTTTGTCGTTTGGCTCAAAGCATTTTACATTGGCATCGTTGTAAAAGATGGCTCCTTTGTGAACGCCTAAAATGATCCCGCCTAATGTTCCTGCAGCAATTTGTGGTATTGTTATGGTTCCGTTGAATAATCCCATATAAACGCCCATTTTATGAGCTGGTAATGAGCTTGAAAGCATGGCATAAGGAATCGCTAAGATAGACGCCCATGCAACTCCAACTCCTATCATAGATAGAAACAAATAGTATTTATCATGGAAGAAATACATGGAGATTAACCCAATTCCGCCAAAAATTAGAGAAAAGCTATAGGTTTTTTTACGCCCAATTGCTTTTGCGATAGTTGGAATTGTAAACGCATACAAAGCAGCTACGGCACTATAAAATCCAAATAGTACACCTTGCCAGTTACCAGCTTCATTAAATGCTAAAGAATGCGGATCAAGAGCGGCAGTTCCCCATACTTGATTGGCAATGGCTCTTCCTGTGTAAACCCACATTAAAAATAAGGCAAACCAAGAGAAGAATTGCACTAAACCCAATTGCCAAAATATTTTTGGTGCCGTTTTAAGCAATTCAATAATATTTGTTTTTTCCTTAACTTCTGGTGAGTTTAAATCAATGTTATTGTATTGGGCATGTTCATTAGGTGCGTATTCTTTGGTTTTAAAAACAGTCCATAAAACACTTAATAATAAAACAGTACCCCCAATATAAAATGACCAAATTACAGAATCAGCTACTTTTTGACCTTCTGCAGGAACATTAGATACATCAAGCTTTGTTAAAATAAATGGCAATAGTGATCCAAATACAGCTCCAAAATTTATTAAGGCACTTTGAACAGAATAGCCCAGATTTTTTTGGTCATCATCAACCATATCACCAACTAAAGCTCTAAAGGGCTGCATAGTAATGTTAAAGGAAGTATCCATTAACAATAGCATAATTGCACCAAAAAGCAGAGCTGGCATTAAATTAGCAAAATTGCCAGAATTAGGCATGAAAAACATTGCCAAAGCTGAAATTATTGAACCTAATAGAATGAAAGGGATTCTTCGGCCAAGACGTGTCCAAGTTTTATCGCTTGAAAGGCCTATTATTGGTTGAACAACTAAACCAGCAAGTGGTGCAGCAAGCCAAAAATAATTGATTTTGTCTACATGAGCCCCAAGGGCTTCTAATATTCTACTTGTGTTACCATTTTGTAGTGAATATCCAATTTGGACACCCATGAATCCAAAGCTTAGATTCCAGATTTGCCAAAAACTTAATTTGGGTTTTTTCATATCGTATATTGTATTTAATGTACGATAAGCAACATGCTTATCAAAACTTAACTTATTTTTCGAAGTAAAAGTAAAAGTTTTGAATTATGTAAATATAGAAAAGAATTAAAAACTAAGAATTAAAAATTAAAAATTAATTGAATAAATTATTACTACAACGTAATAGTTTGATAAATAGTTTTAGAATGAGTCTAATTTGTTGATTCTCTTTCGATCAAACGGGTTTCAATTACAACTGTTTTATAAACTTCCTCTTCATCTTCTTCCAATTCATCTTCCTCCGATTCTAATCTTTCGATAAGGATTTTTGCAGCGACTCTACCCATTTCCATTCCTCTTTGGCTAATTGTTGTAATAGTTGGAGTTGAATATTTAGAAATAATTCCGTCTGTAAAAGCGATAACGGCTAAGTCTTCGGGAACTTTTATTCCCATTTTGTTAGCTGTTTTAATGATAGTTACGGCAAATAGTTCGTTTACTGCAAAGACAGCATCTATTGCTTTATCTTCGAGTAATTTTTCTATTTTTATTCCGCAATTGTCAATGTTTTCTATTTTGATGATTCGGTTTTCATCGAAAGGTATTTTGTTGTCTAAAAGGGCTTTGGTATACCCATCAGTCCTTAGTTTTCCTACGCTGACATAATCGACAGTTGTTACCAAGGCGATTTTCCTCCTTCCTTTATCTATCAAACTTTGAACGGCTTCATAAGCGGCTAATTCATCATTATTGATTACTTTGTCACAATGAATAGCATTAGTAACGCGGTCAAACATTACTACTGGCATGCCTTGATTAATGACTTCTGAAATATGGTGAAAATCTTTTTTTTGTTGAGTTTCTTTAGAGAGCGACATGATAAATCCATCGATGCTTCCATTGGCAAGTAGTTCCATATTCAAAACCTCTTTATCAAAGGAATCGTCTGATAAACAAATGATAACGCTGTATCCTTTTTCATTGGCTACATGCTCTATTCCGTTGATTACGGTAGAGAAGAAATAATGTACGATTTCGGGAATGATAATACCAATTGTTTTTGTCTTTCTGTTTTTTAGACTAAGTGCAATATTGTTGGGTTTATAATGGTAGAATTTGGCAAAAGCTTGAACTTTTAGCCTTGTTTCTTCGCCTATTTCTAAACTATTTCTTAAAGATTTAGAAACTGTCGAAATCGATACATCTAGTTCTTTTGCGATTTGTTTAAGGGTTACCTTTTTTTTCATAGGGTAAAATGGATAAAAATCAATTTCTTAATAAAGATATGATTATAATTAAATTACGGCAAAATTAGCCTTAAATATTTTAATAAATTTTAAAGTTTTCAACACTACCACGTTTTCGTAGCCTAATAAAAAAGTTATTTGTCGGGAGCGTTAAAATTTACCTAATTTTAACATTCGAAGTAAAGGTGAAGCCAAACTAAAACCAAATTAATTTAAACAAAAAGTATGAAAACAATTTACAAAAAGTTGTTATTTTTATTTCTATTTCTACCTTTAAGTGTACTTGCTCAAGTCACAACAGGAGGTACAGTCTTAGATTCAAAAACAAATCAGCCAATACCAGGCGTTAATGTAGTTATTCAAGGTACTGCAATTGGAACTTCAACAGATTTTGATGGAAAATTCAAATTGCTAAAGATAAAAAAAGGCGATAAAATCATTGTTTCTTTTGTAGGGTATAAAAATTCTGTTATTACATTTAATGGACAAAAAGAAATAGTGGTAAGTATTGTAGAAGATGCCAATGAATTAAAAGAAGTTGTTGTTCAAGTTGGATATGGATCTACAAAGAAAAAAGATGCAACTGGATCTGTGACCTTGGTTACGGCTAAAGATTTTAATAAAGGGGCAATTGTTTCGGTAGATCAGTTGCTTGCAGGAAAAGCTGCGGGAGTTAGAATTACCAGCGACGGAGGACAACCAGATTCAGCACCAAATATTAGAATTAGAGGAGGTGCATCATTAAATGCTTCAAACAACCCTTTAATTATTATTGACGGAGTGCCTATTGGGGATAATAATCCAGCTGGAGTAAATAATCCGCTAACTTTAGTAAATCCTAATGATGTAGAAAGTTTTTCTATTTTAAAGGATGCTTCTGCCACTGCAATTTATGGGGTTAGAGCTTCTAATGGAGTAATTATTATTACTACCAAAAAAGGAACATCTGGTGCGCCACAATATAATTTTTCATCCTCTATTTCCGCGGGTGATGTCAGTAAAAAAGTCGATGTAATGGGTGGTTCGGATTATGCTAAATTTATTCAAGAATATCATTCAGATAGAGTAAATTCTCTAGGGGTTCAAGATCCTGCTTTTCCGCTTGATCCAACAAAAAGAATATTATCGAATACGAATTGGCAAGATCTAATCTATCGTACAGCTATTTCTACCGATTATAATTTTAGCGCTAGAGCTAACTTGTATGGGAAAGTTCCTTTTAGAGCTTCGATAGGTTATTCAAATGTTGAGGGTGTTATAAAAACTAATGATTACAAACGTTTAAGTTATTCCTTTAAAATGACCCCTAAATTTTTGCATGATGATTTAAAAATTGATATTAATGCAAAGGGAACGGTTACCGATAAAAACAATGTTGATGAAGGTGGTGCAATAGGTGGTGCAATAGCTATGGACCCAACTAAACCCGTTTATGGAACAAATATTAATGGTCAGAATTTTGGGGGGTACTATCAAGAATCTGCTACTCCTAAGCCTGGCTCTGGAGGAACAACATATTTATTGCTTGGATCAAATAATCCATTAGCTGTGTTAGAACAAAGTATGAATCCGAACCGAGCAATACGCTTTTTAGGAAATGTTGAATTGGACTATAAACTTCCTTTTTTACGGGATTTAAGAGCAATTGTGCAAATGGGACTAGATGCTTCGCAATCTAAAATCACACAGGCTTATACGGATAATTCGCTTGCGACTTATAAATTTAACCAAGGTACAGATCCAAATACTAATTATGTTTTTAATCCAGGAGTGAATTACTTAGAAAATCAAACTTCTACTAACAAAACAATGGATTCTTATTTGACTTACACAAAAAACCTTACTGGATTTGTGACTAGAGTTGATGCGCAAGGAGGCTATTCTTATCAAGACTTTAAGATAGATGGAAATAAAGTTAATTATCAATATAATGCTGTAACAGGGCTAAGAGAATTGGTGATAAATCCGTCAAATTTAAATAACAGGTATTATAGTCCACTAAATATGCAGGCTTTTTTTGCTAGAGGAAATGCTGATTTGTTAGGAAAATACCTTTTTACTGCAACATTTAGAGCTGATGCTTCCTCTTTATTTCAGGTAAACAAAAGATGGGGTTATTTTCCAGCTGTTGGAGCTGCTTGGAAACTTAAAGAAGAATCTTTTCTTAAGGATTCCAAGGTAATTCAAGATTTGAAATTAAGATTGGGATGGGGTAAAACAGGACAAGCTAATATAGCAAATACTTCTGGAGTGGGTTATTTTCCTTCAAGACCACTTTTTGTCGTAGGAAATTCTAATAGTCAGTATTTACCGGGATCTAATGCCTATACTGCGAATCCTTTTAGTCCTGATATTACTTGGGAAAAAACAGCTACATATAATGCGGGATTAGACTTTGAACTGTTCAAGGAATCTATTTTGTCAGGAAGTTTAGATGTATATAAACGTACAACAAGTGATTTATTGGCAACTGTTCCAATTCCTCCAGGACAAGGTTTAACAGATAAATTTATCAACAATGTTGGTTCACTCTCTGGTAGTGGTTTTGAATTGAGTTTAAATGTTAAAGCAATCAGATCTAATACTTTTAATTTAAGTTTTGGTGGTAATATTGCTTATAATTATAATACTATCAATGATTTAAAAGGAGTTTCAGCAGTTCAGGCGAGTGAAAGCGGATTACCTGCTGGTACGGGTGTTTTCTTAGCCAATAATGCTGTTGGTTACCAGCCATATTCTGCTTGGGTGTTTAAGCAAATTTATGATTCAAAAGGACAACCAATTGTTGGGGCTTATAAAGATTTGAACGGGGATGGCGTTATAAATAATGCCGATAGATATTACAAAGCTTTACGACCAAACTGGACTTTTGGTTTTAATACCAATATTAACTATAAAAACTGGGATTTAACAGCTAACTTTAGAGGTCAAATAGGAGGACAGGTATATAATTCTAGACTTCTTACAACAGGATTTACAGATAGAGCTACTCTTGGTACATCAGGAGCTTTGAATAATGTGTTGAATTTCTATGATGGAAGTGTTGCTCCGAATTTTGCTAATTTTAATGGGAACGCTACTTTCTCTGATTATTTGTTAGAGGACGCTACTTTCTTACGTTGTGACAACATAACACTAGCGTATAAGTTTGTTAAATTTATAAATAAATCTTCTTTAAGAGTTTCAGGTTCAGTGAATAACGCCTTTATTATAACAAAATATACAGGGCAAGATCCAGAAAATTTTAACGCAATCGACAACAATTTTTATCCGAGACCAAGAACGATCACTTTTGGTGTAAATCTTGATTTTTAATTTATATATAATAGAAAAATGAAAAATTCAAAAAGCAATATTATAAGACTAGGTATATTCTTGTTGTTATTGGTTGGCTGTACGAATGATTTAAATACCCAACCTAAGGTAGAAATTACTTTAGAACAATTATTAGCCAAAGATCCAAATGCTATTACAGGCTTGTTGTCAAAAATGTATGGAGCTTTTGCGCTATCAGGACCTAATGGGCCTGGTAGTTCAGATATTAGTGATGACCCAGGAGAATCTCCTTTTTTGAGAGGTATTCTAAATTTGCAAGATTTCTCTGCAGATGGTATGAAAAACCTTTGGGGTGATAATGGTTTAGATCAGCTAACTACAACCACAAATTGGGATAATAACAACAAATTCTTCAGGTATTTATACAATAGAGTTTATTATACAGTTCCTCAATGTAACAATCTAATTAGTGTATTAAAGAGCGTTAATATAGCAAATAAAGATCAATATTCTAGTGAACTTAGATTCTTACGTTCCTTGGCCTATTATTATATGATCGATTGTTTTGGAAAGGGAGTTCTAGTAACAGAAGATGATTTGGGAAGCAGTGTTCCAAAACAACAATCTTCAAGAATTGAGATGTTTACTTTTGTTGAAAAAGAACTTCTAGACATCGAAGGAAAATTACCATTGACTAACGATTATGGTCGTGCTAACAAATCGGTAGCCAGAATGTTATTAGCAAATTTGTATTTGAATGCCGAGGTTTATACCGGAACGCCAAGATACAATGACGCTTTAATTTATGTTAAAAAAGTGATTGATGAAGGAGGATACCATTTAGCAGCCAATTTTGGAAGTTTATTTTCAAGAGACAATGATGTTACCGATGCTAAAAATGAAATTATTTATGCGTTAATAGCGGATCCACTCGTGAGTCAAAGTTACGGGAATACTACTTATATCATAAATGGAAGTTTAAGTACCGCCACTGGTATGGTTCCTAGTTTATATGGAATGACTGGAACTGGTTGGGGTGGACATAGAGCCACAAAAGCTTGGTATGGTTTATTTGGAAGTAGTGATGTAGCTTTGGCAGCTTCTACAGATGATAGAGCGCATCAATTCTGGACCGCTGGTCATACGTATGAAATGACAAATTACAAAACATGGACAAACGGGTATCCTAGTACAAAATTTACAAATGCAAATTATGTAGGTACTACAGTGCCAACAGATTTTTCAGGAACAGATTTCCCATTATATAGATTAGCAGATGCCTATTTAATTTATGCAGAATGTGTTCTAAGAGGTGCAACTGCAGGAACAAGCACTCAGGCTTTACAATATGTAAATGCTGTTAGAACAAGATCTCATGCAGCACCAATAACTTTGGCAGATTTAAACTTAAACTTTATTATTGATGAAAGAGGAAGAGAACTAAATCTTGAAGGACATAGAAGAACGGATTTAATTCGTTTCGGTAAATTTGCGGGAGGTTCTTATTTATGGCCTTGGAAAGGTGGTGTGTTAGCTGGTACTTCTATACCAACTACCTATAACTTATTTCCAATTCCGTTGACAGCTATTCAAGCTAATCCAAACTTAACTCAAAACCCTGGTTATTGATATTAAATTATAAAAAAATGAAAAAAATTTTAAAAACAACAATTTTTGCATTTTTGCTTATTTCTTTAGGCTCATGTACAAATGAAAAGAGTCCTGTTGCTATAGCAAAAGGATTGAATCTTCATGCTATATCACCAAGTAGTCCGTTTGTTTTGTCTGCTTCGACTGGAGATATTACTCTAGCTACTTTAACTTGGGATGCAGCAGATAATGGTGTTGCATCTAGTGCTTGTACCTATGAAGTAGAAATCGCAAAAACAGGAACTAATTTTGCAACCTATATTGTTGCTAATACACCATCAACAAGTTTAAGCAATGTGTGGACAGTAGGATATATAAATTCTTTGCTTTTAGCTAATGGCTTTTTGCCAGATGTAGCTTCAAGCATCGATGTTAGAATTAAATCAACACTTGGGCTTGACTATAACCCTTTTGTTCAATATTCTAATGTGTTAACAATTAGTGTTACTCCATTTTCACAAGCTGCCTTTTCTTTCACAATGGATACAAAAGATCCAGCCAGTGGGGCAAAAACATTATCGTCTGGAATTTTCACCACAGATACTGAAGGTTATGCTTATTTAGCGGTAGGAAGTTATAAATTCTATACTTCTGTACAAAATGTATTTCAAGCTTCAAACCCCTATTATGGTAGCGGCGGTACTGGTACTCTTGCATTAAGTGGTGCTTCAATACCTATAGCAACAGCAGGTTATTATAGAATAATGGCAGATATTGGAGCCAAAACGTTTTCTGTTACACCCGTTACTTGGGGTATAATAGGAACTGCAAAAGTTTTTGGCTCTGCCAATAGTTTGCCAGCCATGACTTATGATCCTTCTTTAAATAAATGGAACATTACGATAAGTTTAAAAGGTGGAAAAACCTTTAATTTTAGAGCTAATAATTCAAATGTTATTAATCTAGGAGCTGGTTCAGCACTAGCTGGAACTACTGATTTTGCTGGAGCAACAATGAGATATAACGGAGCGGGTACTACCGTACCAGGTCTTTCTACCGTTACGGCTTCGTATCTTGTGACTTTAGATTTAAGTAGTCCTAGAAATTATAGCTATACTTTTGTAAAACAATAATTTATAAATCTTTAAAAAAAGGCTGCTCTTTTTGAACAGCCTTTTTTTTCTTATACCTTTTTTAGTATGAAAAAAATCATTTTTTTATTTTTACTGATAACATCACTAGGTTTTGCTCAAGTCACTACTACCCCTTCTCCTGCAATTGCAACTGGAGCGGTAACTATTAATTTCAATAAGACTGGAACCGGTTTAGCAGCATATACGGGCATAATTTATGCACATATTGGATTAACCGTTGATGGAGCTGTATGGCAAAACGTAATTGGTTCTTGGGGTAATAATACAACCCAGCCTAAATTAACACAAACGGGAACGAATACTTATTTTTTGACTCTTTCTCCTGATTTATTTACAAAATTTGGTGTGCCAACCACAAGTGTAATTACACAAATTTGTTTAGTTTTAAGATCTGCAGATGGCACTTTAAAGAGTTCAGCATCAGATATTTTCTTGAATGTTGGGGCTTTTCAGGCTACCTTAACTACTCCAGCTCTAAACAGCACCACAATAATAAATTCTGGGGCTAGTTTAAATATTGCTGCAAACAATACAAGTGGAAGTGCCAATTATAATCTATTGGCAAACGGAACAAGTATCAATACTTTTTCAGGAACGTCTTACGCCTTTACAGACACAAATATTCTAAACAATAAAAGTTATGATTTGCAAATTACGCAAGGAACTACTACTTTTTCAAAGAAGTTTTCGGTAATTGTAAACCCAAATACTGTTATAGCAACAATGCCTACAGGTTTAGAAGATGGAATCAATTATAATGCAACT
>CANBWX010000034.1 GCA_947373225.1 Flavobacteriaceae bacterium
CGCCATTTAATATTTACAAACTAAAAACGATGCATCCTCTAACGGGTACTATTTCTTGGTTAGGCAATTTTTTTAGAAAATCAAAAATAGATGAATTGCCTCAATTGTGGAATGTCTTGAAAGGCGATATGAGTCTTGTGGGACCCCGCCCTGATGTTGCAGGATATTATGACCTGTTAGTAGGCGATGAAAGAAAAATATTGGAACTAAAACCCGGTTTAACGAGTCTAGCGAGTATCAAATATTATAACGAAGATGCACTTCTGGCTTCGCTGAGCAATCCGCTTGAGTACAATGACGAAGTGATTTTTCCGGATAAAGTACAGCTCAATTTGGACTATTATTACCATCGCAGTTTTTATGGGGATCTATTGATACTAATCAAGACCTTGCTACGATAATTAGGTATGCCGGTTAATCGTTATGGACTCTTTACGATCTGTTTATTGCTCTTTGTTCAGTAAAAACAAAAAACTTCTCTTGTTTAGTTCTACTGGGTGCTGTTATACCTAGCTTTGCATTAGTAGTGTTGTATATCTTGTACTTCTAAGATATTTTAATAATACAATTTATAAGTATTTATTTTTTGACAAAATGAGGATTACAGTAATAATGTTTCATAGATAAGGCGGTATATTTGCAATAAATTCATTAAATTGCAATAGACAAGTTATTGCTTTTTAATGAAAGAATTAGCATTTATTTATAAGATTTATAATGTTGAAGTGATTACCCCAAATAATTTAAAACTAATCTAAAATTAATGAATAATTCCAAAATTTGGCTGTCCTCGCCGCACATGGGAGGTAATGAACAAAAATATGTTCAAGAAGCTTTCGACTCAAATTGGGTTGCTCCACTAGGCCCTAATCTGAGTTATTTCCAAGATGGACTAACAAAATATTTGGAGCATGGTGTTTTTGTTGCTGCCCTTAGTTCGGGAACGGCGGCCATTCATTTAGGTTTAATTTTACTAGGAATTAAACCAGGTGATGAGGTTATTTGTCAGAGTTTTACTTTTTCGGCTTCGGCTAATCCTATCTTGTATCTTGGAGCGACTCCTGTTTTTATAGATAGTGAGCCTGATACTTGGAATTTATGTCCTATTGCACTCGAGCAGGCCATTCTTGATCGAATAGCCAAGGGGCGAAAACCAAAAGCCATAATTGCCGTTCATCTCTATGGTACTCCCTTTAAGGTAGATGAAATAAAAGCCTTATCCAAAAAATATGGAATTCCAATTCTTGAGGATAGTGCCGAGGCTCTAGGCAGTAGCTATAAAGGGCAAAAATGTGGTACTTTCGGTAATTTTGGCGTGCTTTCCTTTAATGGAAATAAAATTATAACTACCTCTGGAGGTGGCGCTATCGTTGCCAATACCCAGAAACTTAAAAATAAAGCTATTTTTCTGGCCACACAATCTCGAGACGATGCCCCGCATTATGAGCATACAGAAATAGGTTATAATTATAGAATGAGTAATATTTGTGCTGCCATAGGGCGTGGACAAATGGAAGTATTGAGCGAACGTGTAAGAATGCGTAGGGCAATGCATGACTTTTATATGTCCCTTTTTGTAGGTATTCAAGGGGTTACCGTTTTTGAGACACCCAGCGAGGATTATTTTTCTAATTACTGGTTGACAACTATTCTAATCGACCCTGAAGAATCCAAAGGAATCAACCGAGAGTCGGTACGAATGGCCTTTGAGGCCGAGAACATTGATTGCCGTCCTTTATGGAAACCTATGCATTTGCAACCTGTTTTTAAATTATATCCCTACTATGGAAGTAATGTTGCCGAAAATTTGTTCAAGCAGGGTTTATGTTTGCCATCTGGCTCCAATCTTACCGATGAAGAGCGTGATCGAATTACCCTAGTAGTAAATACTATATTTAAGGGATAATTCAGGAATAGCATTTTGTAGAAGTCTTTTTGTTTCAAATATTTTTGAAACGAAGCGATATTGTTAAAATCGCTTTATAAGGAGCAAAAGACCTTTTAACTAATTCTTTTATTTAGCTGTTATTTTCAAAAAACAGAATAAATTCCAGCATTAGTTGTAGCTACCACATACTAAATGCAGTAATTTATTTTAATAAACTAATCCTATCAAATGGGCTAATGTTTATATTTGTACACTTAAAAAAAAACACATGAAGTATTTTTTTGCTATAAAAAAAACAATTCCATTCCTTTTTGCCTTTATATTATTTTCTTGCGCTTCTAGAAAAGACATTGTCTATTTTCAAAATATTGATGGTTTGGCTGCTGCAGCAAAAACTAATTCCTATGAAATTAAGATTCAACCCGATGATTTGTTGATGATTATTGTCTCTGCCGAGGATCCTGAAGCAGTTATTCCTTTTAATTTGAGTACAGTCAGTATCAGTACAGCGAATAATTTGAGTACACCAAGAGGGCAGGAAACCATACAGTCCTATTTAGTAGATGCTAATGGGACGATTGATTTTCCAACTTTAGGGAAATTGAAAGTTGGTGGATTATCACGATCTGAAGTGCTTGAAATGTTGCAGTTGAAAATCGCCAAATATATCCACAACCCTATTATCAATCTTCGAATTATGAATTTTAAAGTTTCGGTACAAGGGGAAGTTACTGCACCTGGAACTTATAATGTGGCTTCGGACAGGATTACCTTAATTGAAGCAATTGGCATGGCACATGACTTAACGATTTACGGAAAAAGAAATAATATACTGATTATAAGAGAAGTGAACGGGATAAAATCATATAATAGAGTCGATATAAGCAAGGCTGATTTTATCAACTCCCCTTTTTATTATCTTGCCCAAAATGATGTGGTGTATGTAGAACCTAATAAAGCCAGAATAAACGGAGCAGCAGTGGGGCCTAATACAGGGGTGATTATATCAGTTACCTCAATATTGATTACTTTGATAACCTTAGTTGTTACTAGAATAAAATAATTTATATGGATAATAATTATATCTCAGACACGAATCAAAAAGAAGATTTTCATTTTAGAAATGTCTTAGACAACTACCTCATTCACTGGCACTGGTTTGTATTGTCAATTGCAATTTGTATTATTGGATCTTACGCTTATCTGCGATATACTATTCCTCAATATCAGGCGAGTACCACCATATTAGTAAAGGATGAAAAGAAAGGAGGGATGCTTTCGGAATTATCCGCCTTTTCGGATATGGGAATAGGCAAGGGTTCGAAGGGGAATGTAGACAATGAAATAGAAATTTTGAAGTCGAGAACCATAGTAGAAAGCACGGTTCGAAAGCTAAAATTGAATATTGGCTTATTTGCCAAAGGAAAAATAATTAGTGTTGAACTTTATAAAGACACCCCTATTACGGTAGATTTTATCAACACCAAGCCGGAGTTTTTTACGAATGGGATGGCTTTCGAATTTATTGAATTAACGCCAAATACCTTTACTTTAAAAAATGAATCTGGTGGAAGTAATTCCGCAATATTGATAAAAAATAAAAAAGAATATCGATATGGCGAACTCATTTCGATTCGGAATGCCGATTTGATTATTAGTAAATCAAACCCCCATAAAAACCAAGTTATTGACGCTGACAATTCGTTGAAAATAGTCGTGCACCCCATTGATGGTGTTGTAGATAGTTACTTTAGTAGACTAAAGGTAGCTGCTTTGAACAAAACGAGCAGTGTAGTTTCCCTAACGATTATGGATCCCGTAATTGCGAAATCAGAAGATTTTCTTGATAATCTGATTCAAATTTATAATAATGATGCTGCTGCCGACAAGAATTTTATTTCAGAAAACACCTCGAAATTTATTGCCAATCGATTGATATTGATTACCCAAGAATTAGATGGTGTAGAGCAGGATGTGGAGCGTTTTAAGACGACAAACAATATTACAGATATAGAATCGGAAGCGGCATTATTTATTGAGGGGTCTAGCGAGTATAATAAAAAAGGGGTGGAGACTGAAATTCAATTGAATGTTTTAGCCTCTTTGTTGGAATTCATGAAAAAAAGCACCAATTCAGATTTGCTGCCTTCTAATCTTATTACTGGTCAAGGCGAAGCCTCTGGGTTGATAAGTTCCTATAACCAACTCATTCTTGAACGCAACCGAATTTTAAAATCGGCTACAGTAGCGAATCCTTCCGTGGTTAAATTGGATCAGGAAATTAGTTCTCTTAAAGCAAATGTGGTAGAAAGCTTAGGTAGATTACAATCGAATTTAAATATTGAAAAAAGAAATTTAAAAAGTCAGGAAGGGCTTTTTGATACCAAAAAAGGAAAAATTCCAGTTCAAGAGCGTCAGTTTAGGGTAATCGCCAGACAACAAAAAGTGAAAGAGGAATTGTACCTCTATTTATTGAAAAAAAGGGAAGAAACTGCTATCACTATGGCAGCAACAGAGCCAAATGCCAGAGTAATTGATAGTGCCAAAGCCTCGAAAATTCCTGTTGCACCCAAAAAGAATATTTTCTATTTGGCTGCTTTATTATTGGGAATTCTTATTCCGTTTGGAATTATTTACTTGATTGATTTATTGGATACCAAAGTAAAAAATCGCTTTGACATCACCAATAAGTTCAGCATTCCGTTTTTAGGAGATATACCAAGATCTATGACTCCCAATGTAATTGTAGAGTCAAACAGCCGTTCGGCTTCAGCTGAAGCGATGCGAATTGTACGAACGAATCTCGACTTTATGTTGAATCAAGTTCCTCAAGGAATGGCAAAAACTATCTTTTTAACTTCGACAATACCTGGAGAAGGAAAGACTTTCTTGTCGGTTAATTTAGCTGGTATTTTTGCGCTATCAGGAAAAAAGGTGCTTTTGATAGGAATGGATATTAGAAATCCAAAACTTCCGGAGTATTTTAATTTACCCAACACAAATAAGGGATTGACCAATTATTTATCGTCTAGTACGATGCCTATTGAAGAGTGTATTATAAAATCGAAAGAGTTTGAACATTTGTATATTCTTCCTCCTGGCAGTATACCACCCAATCCTACTGAATTGTTGATGAATAAAAAAATAGACGAACTTTTTGCAAAATTTAAAAGCGAATATGATTTTATTATTGTAGATACGGCTCCAGTGAGTTTGGTTTCGGATACTTTGATAATAGCAAAACAGGCTGATACCTTTATATATGTGGCACGTGCCAATTATTTGGATAAACGAATGCTTCACATACCTGAAATTTTACATAAAGAAAATAAACTGCCCAACATGGCCATACTACTTAATGATACTCATAGCAAAAACGGTTATGGTTATGGAGGTTACGGTTATGGAGGTTATGGCTATGGTGCCACGACACAAAAAAAATCCTGGTATGAAAAGATTTTTAAAAGATAATGACTAAAGAGGCTTCGGCCTCTTTTTTTATGGAAAAATATGAGGAGTGAGAGGTTGTAGTTTTGGGATTAGTAGTAGTTTATAGGGCTAAATTTCCCTCTGAAAAAGGGCTAGGGGCGTATCATACTTGATAAATAATTAAGACTTCGTTTTTCGCAATACAGGTAAAAATTTTACCTTTTTAAACACTTAACCTTTTCTAAA
This sequence comes from Flavobacteriaceae bacterium, assembly GCA_947373225.1. Lineage (GTDB taxonomy): Bacteria > Bacteroidota > Bacteroidia > Flavobacteriales > Flavobacteriaceae > Flavobacterium. Next base: position 5,564 of record CANBWX010000034.1, read on the forward strand.
CTAATTTGTACATTTGCAGCTATGGAATTTTCATCTCGACTTTTAGAAAAAGCAGTCAACGAAATGGCTCAATTACCCGGAATAGGGAAGCGTACCGCCTTACGATTAGTTTTGCATTTATTGAAGCAACCTAAGGAACATACCGGTTTTTTGGCGCAAGCTTTGACAACAATGCGCGAAGAAGTAAAGTTCTGTATGAGTTGTCATAATATCTCCGATGATGCTATTTGCGAAATTTGTGCCAATGCTAAAAGGGATAAACAAATTATATGTGTTGTAGAAGATATTCGCGATGTAATGGCGATAGAAAATACAGGTCAGTTTCGTGGAATTTACCATGTTCTGGGGGGGAAAATTTCGCCAATAGATGGTGTTGGTCCGAGTCAATTAAACATTGTAACCTTGGTCGAAAAAGTTAAATCAGGAAATGTTTCCGAAATAATTTTTGCATTGAGCTCAACAATGGAGGGAGATACAACCAATTTTTATATTTATAAACAAATTCAGGATTGCGAAATTATTACTTCGACAATTGCTCGCGGAATATCTGTAGGGGATGAATTAGAGTATGCCGATGAAGTAACTCTAGGGCGAAGTATACTGCAACGCGTGCCGTTTGAGAAATCTTTCAAAAATAATTAATCTATATAATAAAATGGTGATGCTTTTGAATTTGTAAATGAAAAGCTATATTTGTTTTAAAAAATTAAAAATGAACAAATCTGTACTCTATATATTGCTTGGTGTTAGTGTTTTTTTTACGTCTTGCATCCCAACACAAGATTTAATTTATCTTCAGAAAAAAAATGGAGCTAAGTCAGATACTACTATTTCTGCTGTAGTATCAAAACCTTACCGACTGCAAACAAACGATGTTTTGAGTATAGCCATAAAAGCAAATGACCCAAAACTAGTTGCTATGTTTAGTGTTTCTGATCAAGCTGGAGTGACCGCAAAATCAGATTCAGGATTGTATTTTGATGGATTCACGGTTGATGATCATGGGAATATAAGAATTCCAGTTTTAGGAGAAGTAAACGTAATCGGTTTTACACTTGACGAGGTGAGAATTAAAATCGAAAAGCAATTATTGGCCGACTATTTTAATGCTGCTGCCAATATTTTTGTGACTGTAAAATTAGCTGGATTTCGATATACTATTAATGGCGAGGTAGGAAGTACAGGAACAAAAATCTTGTTTCAAGACCATGTAAATATTATGGAAGCCATCGCCAACTCGGGGGATATTGCCATAACCGGAAATAGAAAATCAGTGACTATCATTCGTCAATTGTCTACCGGAACCGAAATGCATGACATTGATTTGACCGATATCAACGTGATGAAATCACCTTATTTTTACTTACAACCCAATGATTATATCTACGTGAAACCGCTCAAACAAAAAACGTGGGGAACTGGGAAAACGGGTATAGAGTCTGTAGGAACGATCATCACTTTATTGTCTTTGGCAACAACTGTTTATTTACTGTTAAAAAAATAAAATAGAATTCAGAAATATGTTAGACATAAAAGATTTTTCGATTTTTGAAACCCAAACAGGATTCGATTTTAAAGGTTTCCTGATAAAAATCGGGAGTTATTGGAAATGGTTTTTGCTGAGTTTACTAGTTACTTTTACCATCGCTTATGAAGTGAATATCCGTAAAGAAAAAATTTACGGAATGGAGACCCTTATTTCTGTAAAGGAAGAAAACAATCCATTTTTCACCTCTAATACGAGCTTGGTTTTTAACTGGGGAGGTACCTCTGACCAAGTGCAAACCATATCTACAACACTACAGTCGCGCTCTCATAATGAGCTAGTTGTTGATAAATTGCAATATTATATAGGTTATTTGGCAAAAGGGAAATACAATATTGTAGATGCCTATGGTGCGGTACCTTTTTACGTAAATATTGATAAAAAGAAAGGACAAATTGCGGGAAATCTTATCGGTATCAAGTTTTTGAGTGAGAATGAATATGAGATCCGAATTCCATTCGAAAGCAATTCAGTTTCAATAGTTTCGTATTCGGATAATTCATATCGGAAAACAGCGGTTGCAAAAGGTGATTTTGTCAAAAGATATAAAGTTGGCGAACAAGTTTCATTGCCTTTTTTGAATTGGAAACTGCAAATAAAAGACAATCCTGGTTTTTATAAAGGGAACGAATATTTTGTGCAGTTTAATGATTTTGACACGACAGTATCGGCTTATAAAGGGATAATTGTTAAGGCAGACGATAAAGGTGGTTCTATAATTACTTTGGGGATGCAAGGGACCAATAAAGCCCGAATGGTCGAATATTTGAATTCGACCGTGAAAATGCTAATCAAAAGACAACTCGACAATAAAAATCAATTTGCCACCAATACTATTGAATTCATTGATAGTACGCTGGTTTCGATGGAGTCACAATTGAAGGCGACCACCAATGAATTAAAATCATTTAGACAAGGTAAAAATATATTAGACATTCAAGGTGATGGCTCTAAGTTTTCGGATAAAGCGCTAGAATTCGATGTAAAGAAAGATGAAGTAACCCGAAAAATTACTTACTATAATTCCTTGAAAGCCTATTTAAAGAATAGTGTAGATTATTCTAAACTTCCGGCACCTACAGTTGCAGGGATTGAAGACCCAAATATTGTGGTGAATGTGTCGAAACTAATTTCGCTTTCTACCCAAAGATCTGAAATGGCGTATGCCGTAAAAAGTGATAAAATATTCCGAGATTTTGACAATCAAATGGAAGCGATTAAGAAGGTTTTGCTGGAGAACATAGCTACTGCTAAGGCTTCGCTTGAATATGATTTGGCTATGGTCAATAGCAAAATTAACCAAACGGAAAGCAGCATCAAACAACTTCCGGAAGACCAGCAGGAGTTAATCAAAATCAAGAGAAAATATGATTTAAGCGATAATATCTACAGTACTTTTCTTCAAAAAAGAAGTGAAGCCAATATTGTAAAAGCGGCGAACTTACCGGATATTCATTTTATAGATCCTGCAAAAGACATTGGTGGCGGACTTATAGGTCCTAAAACATCGGTGAATTATGTGTTAGCCTTATTCTTAGGTTTATTGATTCCATTGATTTTTGTTTTTGGAGTTTTCTTCGTCAATAATTCGATTCAAAATACCGAAGACATTAGTAAACTAACACAATTACCATTGATAGGGGTTACCGGTCTGAGTAAAGAAGGTACTAATTTAGCGGTTTTTGAAAGACCTAAATCGGCTTTATCCGAATCCTTTAGGGCGATTCGTTCCTCGCTGCAGTTTTTATATAAGCAACAGCAATTGGATGGGGCAAAAACACTCATGATAACCTCTTCGGTAAGTGGTGAAGGAAAAACTTTTTGCGCTTTGAATATAGCAACTGTCTTTGCTTTAAGCGAAAAAAAGACCGTGATTATTGGATTGGATTTAAGAAAACCAAAACTATTTGATGAGTTCAAAATAACAAATGAGGTAGGTGTAGTAAATTATTTAATCAAACAAAATACGTTAGACGAAATCATCAATACAACTCAAATTCCTTACCTTGATGTTATTGTTTCGGGACCTATTCCTCCAAATCCTGCCGAAATGATTATGAGTGATGCTATGAAAGAACTCATAGAAGAATTGAAGAAAAAATATGATTACATTATTTTAGATACTCCGCCTGTTGGTTTAGTTTCAGATGCGTTAGAGTTGGCGCAATATTGTGATGTTACTTTATATATTGTCAGACAGAATTTTACCAAGAAAGAAATGATTACCTTACTTAATAATAGAGTAAAAAGGGGTGAGCTTCACAATACCAGTATTATTTTGAACGGATTTCAAAATAAAGCTAAATATGGGGCGGGTTACGGCTACGGTTATGGCTACGGTTACGGAAGCACAACTTATTCAAACGGATACCATGAAGAGGATAAGCCTAAATCTTTTTTACAAACGATACTTAAAAAATATCGTAAGAATCATATGCAATAATTCGATTATTAAAAAGGGCATAAAGAAATGATTGAAGAAAATAAAATTAGTGTATTAATCACGGGAGGAGCTGGATTTATAGGTTCAAATCTTTGTGAATATTTTTTATCCAAAGGGTATAAAGTGACTTGTCTTGATAATTTTGCAACAGGGCATCGACATAATTTAAAGGATGTTATCGAAAATCCCAACTTCCGATTGATTGAAGGCGATATTCGCAATTTGGCAGATTGTCAAAATGCGGTAAATGGTGTTGATTATGTGTTGCATGAAGCCGCTTTAGGTTCGGTGCCGCGATCTATTAAGGATCCTATTACCACCAATGACGTTAATGTATCAGGATTTTTGAATATGTTAGTCGCTTCTCGCGATGCCAAAGTAAAGCGATTTGTATATGCCGCAAGTTCTTCGACTTATGGAGATTCGCAAGGATTGCCCAAGGTGGAAGATGTAATCGGGAAACCACTTTCGCCTTATGCGATTACAAAATATGTTAACGAATTGTATGCTGATATTTTCAGTAGAACCTATGGTTTAGAAACGATTGGCTTGCGTTATTTTAATGTTTTTGGACGAAAACAAGATCCAAATGGCGCTTATGCAGCTGTAATTCCAAAATTTGTAGCGCAGTTAATGCAGCTCGAAAGTCCAAAAATAAATGGTGATGGGAACTATTCACGTGATTTTACTTATATCGATAATGTGATTCACATGAATGAATTGGCGATGACCACAAAAAATCCAGAAGCAGTAAATACAGTTTATAACACCGCTTATGGTGATCAAAATACGTTGAATAATTTGGTTCATTATCTAAAGGAATTTTTATCGGTTTATGATAAACGAATTGCCGATGTAGCAATTGAATACGGACCGAATCGAGCAGGAGATATTCCACATTCTTTGGCGAGTATCGATAAGGCGAAAGCATTATTAGGCTATGATCCGCAATTTTCTATGCAAGAAGGATTAAAAGAGGCAATAGAATGGTATTGGGAGAATATGAAATAGTGAGAAGTGAGAATTGAATTTATTGTTGTCACTTAAATAAAAGTTTTGAAAAACAATCACGTTGATTGTATGAAAATGATAACAAATAAAATTTTTCATAAAGAAAAGTAAAAAATATATAAATTGAACACAGACATAAAAATTGCCGTTATAGGTTTGGGATATGTAGGTTTGCCGTTAGCGCGATTATTTGCTACAAAATATTCCGTTGTGGGATTTGACATCAATCAGTCTCGAATCAATGCGCTTAAATTAGGGAATGACAGTACCCTAGAAATTGATTCTGAAAGTTTAAAAAAAGTATTGTTGGATGTTCCTGGCGATGTAGTGGGTTTGTATTGCACCTCGTCTCTTGATGAAATAGCGGATTGCAATTATTTTATTGTTACGGTTCCAACGCCAGTAGATAAAAACAATCGTCCGGATTTAACTCCATTGTATAAATCTAGTGAAACCGTTGGTAAAGTATTAAAAAAAGGAGATATTGTCATATATGAATCTACTGTTTACCCCGGTGTTACAGAGGAGGAATGTGTTCCGGTTTTAGAAAAAATTTCAGGTTTACAATTCAATGTTGATTTTTTTGCAGGCTATTCGCCAGAAAGAATCAATCCCGGTGACAAGGAGCATACGGTCGATAAAATATTGAAAGTTACTTCGGGTTCTACTCCAGAAATTGGGCAAAAAGTAAACCAATTATACCAATCAGTAATAACAGCAGGAACGCATCTTGCTCCTTCAATAAAAGTTGCCGAAGCCGCCAAAGTAATCGAAAATTCGCAGCGCGACATCAATATTGCTTTTGTTAACGAGCTGGCCAAAATATTCAATATACTAGAAATTGATACGCAAGCTGTATTAGAAGCTGCGGGAACAAAATGGAATTTTCTGCCTTTCAAGCCGGGACTAGTTGGTGGTCACTGCATTGGCGTAGACCCTTATTATTTGGCACAAAAAGCACAAGAAAAAGGGTACCATCCTGAAATAATTTTGGCAGGGCGCCGTTTGAATGACAGTATGGGCGAATATGTCGCTTCTCAAGTGGTGAAGTTGATGATAAAAAAAGGTGTCACTATAAACGGAGCAAGTCTTTTGATGATGGGTATTACTTTTAAGGAAAACTGCCCTGATGTTCGCAATACCAAAATTGTTGACGTTATCAAGGCATTGGAAGATTATGGCATTAAAGTTGCTATATACGACCCTTGGGCAAATCCTGCTGAGGTTTTGCATGAATATGGATTGACAACGAGTACACAACAGCCAATAGTATGCTTTGACGCATTAGTTCTAGGAGTTGCACATAAGGAGTTTCTAGATTTGAATATCAATTCATTAAGAAATAAAAATAGTGTAGTTTATGATGTCAAAGGCGTTTTGGGCAAATTGGCTGATGGAAAGTTGTAGGTCTCAGGTCAAAGATTTCAGAAAACAGGTAGCGGATGGAAGAATTGCCAATTTATTGATTAAAAAAATAAAATAAAATAAAAAATAGATTCAATATAAATAAATAAAATGAAAAAAATACTTATCACTGGCGGTGCGGGCTTTATTGGATCACATGTTGTACGCCGTTTTGTTCAAAAATATCCTGAATACCAAATATTTAATTTAGATGTGCTGACTTATGCAGGTAATTTGGAAAACATAACCGATATTGAAAAAGAATCAAATTATACTTTCGTAAAAGGGGATATAACCGATGCTGCTTTTATTGATAATTTATTTTTAAAACATCAGTTTGATGGTGTAATCCATTTGGCTGCCGAATCTCATGTGGATCGTTCTATCGAGGATCCTATGGCTTTTGTAAAAACTAATGTTATTGGAACCGTAAATTTACTGAATGCTGCCAGAAAACAATGGGCAAAAGCTAGTGAAGGGAAACGTTTTTATCACGTAAGCACGGATGAGGTATATGGTTCGTTAGGTGCCGAAGGTTTATTTACCGAAACTACTGCTTATGATCCAAACTCTCCTTATTCGGCTTCGAAAGCAAGTTCCGATCATTTTGTAAGAGCTTATGGTGAAACTTACGGATTGCCGTTTGTACTTACTAATTGTTCTAACAATTATGGTCCTAATCATTTTCCTGAAAAATTAATCCCGTTGTTTATCAATAATATCATCAATAATAAGCCATTGCCTGTATATGGCGACGGAAATTACACCCGTGATTGGTTGTTTGTAAAAGATCACGCCGTGGCAATTGATTTGGTTTTTCACCAAGGAATAAATCATGAAACCTATAATATTGGAGGTTTTAACGAATGGAAAAACATTGATTTAGTTAAAACCTTATGTCAAATTATGGATACAAAATTGGGTCGAAAAACGGGCGAATCAGCACAATTAATTACATATGTCAAAGATAGACCTGGGCACGATTTGCGTTATGCCATTGATGCCTCAAAAATAAATAAGGAATTAGGATGGAAACCATCAGTGACCTTCGAGCAAGGATTAGAAATCACAATTGATTGGTATTTGAGTAATCAAGATTGGCTTAATAACGTTACTTCAGGCGATTATGAAAAGTATTATGAGACGATGTACTCTTAGAAAAGTATAGGTTGTAAGTTATAGGTTATATACTTCATTGATCCAAACAAACTATAGCAAATAGAGAACCAATGAAGGTATTTTATTAAAAGGAATACGAGACGATGTTTTGGTGAGAAGTGAATAGTGAGAAGTGAATAGTGAGAAGTGCCCTTCGACAAGCTCAGGATGACAGTGAGAAATTATTAGAAAAGAACATGAGAACGAAATAGACTATGAATTGGTATGTTGTGTACACTAAGCCCAAGTGGGAAAAAAAGGTAGCGGAACGATTGAATGAAATAGGTGTTGTTTGCTATTGTCCTTTGATTACTAAAACGAGTCAATGGTCTGATAGAAAAAAGGTGGTACATGTACCCTTGTTTAATTCCTATATTTTTGTGCAAGTTGAAGAGAAAGATCGTAATAAAGTATTTGAAGTAACTGGAGCTGTACGCTATTTGTTTTGGTTGGGAAAACCAGCAATAGTAAAGAATTCAGAGATTGAAACGATACAGAATTGGCTTTCTGCTCCTGCAGATTATGAAGTTTCTTTGGAAAAATGGAAAAAAGGAGATAAAATTGTATTAGAATCAGGTCCATTTATAAGTCAATCGGCCGTCATTCAAGAAGTAAAACAAAACTATTATACTTTAATTTTAGAATCTTTGGGTTGTATACTTATAGTTGATAAAAAAAAGGGTTGATTTTTTTATTTCAGAAGTTAACTATTTTAGTAAGGTAATTTTCTTATATTTGATAAAAGCTATTCTTAATTTTGCAGAAGTTTATACTTGTTATTTTTATCTAAAAAAAAAATATAAAAATACTTTTTTTAGGCATAAATTTGTACGAAGTTTAAGCGGCTAGAGTCTTTTCTATGGGATTCAGAAGGGCGAAGCCGTGTAAAATGCTTAAATATTTTACCTAAATATTTTTAATTATTGATTTTAATTAAAAATAATTCAATTTAAAAATATGTTATAGTATTAAAAATCAATCATTTAATATTGGAAAGTATTAATTCATTATTTTCGAATGATAAATTTGTATTTTTCATCTCAATTTAAATCCAATTATGAAAAAAATAATTACTGCCCTTTTATTACTGTTTGCACTTTTTCAGTCGGGAAATTTAGTTGCGCAAGATTTGTTAAAAGGTACCGATTTGAGTACTGTAAAAGTGGATTATTTATCGGATAATGATATAGCAAAAATAAAAACGCAATTACAAACGAATAATACAACTATTGATCAGGTCGAGCCTATGGCTTTGGCAAAGGGAATGTCGGCCACAGAGTTTGCTAAATTGCGAACTCGATTGGGAGCTCCTGCAGCGGGAGCGGGAGTTGATGCTTTGAAAAAAGAGGATGTTGTAGTTGATAAAGATGAATTGACTAGGAAACAAGATAAGATCGTTAATAAAAAGGTAAAAGACAGTGTAAATTCTTTGATTTTTGGATCAGAATTGTTTGATAATCCCACTTTAAATTTCGAACCCAATTTAAAGATTGCTACTCCTGTTAATTATATTTTGGGACCTGGAGACGAATTGCAGGTAAGCGTATATGGGGTACAAGAATTTAGTGCCAGTATTCCTGTTACGGTAGAGGGTAAAGTTAGTATTCAGTATGTAGGCCAAATTCCAGTTTCAGGAATGACTATTGAAGCCGCCACTCAGAAAATAAAAACTGCCATGGCAAGGGTTTATAGTACTGTTGGATCAGGGCAATCCCAAGTTGGAATTAGTTTGAGTCGTATCAGAACGATAAAAGTGACTCTTATAGGTAGTAAACAGCCGGGTAATTATTCTATTTCTTCTTTGGCCACGGTCTATAATGCCTTGTTTTTAGGTGGAGGACCCGGAAAAAATGGAAGTTATAGGAATATAGAGTTGTTACGAAATAATAAAGTATTTAAAACTATTGATATTTATAATTTTTTGGTCAATGGAAACCAGTCGGATAATGTTGGTTTGAAGGATAATGATGTAATTCGGATTCCTGCCTATACGCAAAGAGTTACAATAGAAGGACAAGTAAAGCGTCCCGGTATTTTTGAAATGAAAAAAGGGGAGACTTTCAACCATTTGTTGTCTTTTGCTTCAGGATTTAATGAGTTTGCTTACACGGCATCAGTCAATGTATTGCAAAAGACCAGTAAAGATTTTAGGGTAAAAGACATTAAAGCTTCTGAATACAATAGTTATTTGCCTCTGGCTGGTGATGTATATCGGGTTTCAAAAATTTTAAATCGATTCCAAAATCGTATTGAAATTAATGGTGCGGTTTTCAGACCCAATATTTATTCCTTTTATGAAGGCATGCGTATCTCAAATCTTGTTGCTCAAGCAGAGGGATTAAAAGAAGATGCTTATACCAATAGAGCTCGAATTTTACGATTGAAATCAGATTTAACTAATGAAATTGTACAAGTAAATCTAGCAAAAGCTTTGGCAGGAGAACTAGATTCTGATGTTCTTTTGAACAAAGAAGATGTCGTTACCATATACTCTATTTTAGATTTTAAGGAAGAATATAAAATAACAATTGACGGGGAAATTAAAAAACCAGGAGTTTATGAGTATCATGATAAACTAACTTTGAATGATTTGTTGATTGAAGCCGGTGGCCTTACGGGTTCAGCTTCTAAAAGAGTTGAAGTAGCCCGAATGATTAAGTCGGAAGAAATAGACGACAGTAATCCTATTAAAGCACAATTGTTTAATTTGGAGATTAATTCAAGTAACAATGAACAAATAAAAAACTTTGAGTTAGCTCCTTTTGATGTAATCAATATTCGTAAAATGGCCGTTTATGAAAAGCCTCAAGAGGTAACAATAAATGGAGCTGTAAATTATGCGGGTAAATATGTTTTGGTAAACAAAACGGAAAAAATTTATGGTATTATCCAAAGAGCTGGCGGATTGACTAAGGTTGCTGATTTGAACGGAGTTAAAATCAAGCGACCAATACAGACTAAGCAAATTGAAAATATTGAAAATATTGACTTAAACTTAGGTAAAAAAGACAGTATTCAAAAAAAGATAACCAAGAAAATAAAAGAAGATTTAAAATTTTCGACTATTCCTGTTGACTGGAAAAAAATCATTAACGACCCTACCGACAATGCTAATGTCACTTTGTTTCCGGGAGACGAAATTGAAGTTGCTACTTATAATGGAAGTGTAAAAGTGGCAGGAAATGTGCTTTTAACTTCTGAAATTCCTTATGAAAGAGGGAAAGGGTTTGGTTATTATATAGGTTCCGTTGGAGGTATAGATGCAAAAGGTTGGAAGAAAAAAGCGTATATTATTTATCCAAATGGCAAGGCTGCGGTAGCAACTAATTTCTTGTTTATAAGATCATATCCTAAGGTGTTGCCCGGTTCTCAAATCGTGGTTCCTGAAAAGCCAGAAACTAAAAAAGCAACTACTGGTGAAATTGTTGGTATTGCAAGTGTATTGGCTAGTTTAGCAGGTGTTGTAATTGCTATACTTAAGCTATAATTTTGTATAAATTGCTATAGGAATAGATTCTAATTGCGAATAACAGATAATTAAAATCAGATGACAATAAACAAGGAAACAGAAAGTGACGAAATATCGTTAAAAGAATTGATAGAAAAAGCAAAAGAGTGGTTATTTTATTTGCTTTCGCAATGGAAAATTATTGTTTTGACAGGAATAATTGGAGCCGCTCTCGGATTGACGTATTCGTTTATTAAAAAACCGATTTATACGGCGACTTTATCTTTTGTAGTCGAAGATGAAAAATCAGGAGGAGGATTAAGTGGAGCTTTAGGATTAGCCAGTTCCTTTGGAATTGATATTGGTGGTGGTAGTAGTAGTGTTTTTTCAGGCTCTAATTTGATTGAGTTTTTCAAATCCCGTTCTATGGTCGAACAAACTCTTTTAACGCCAGTTATAGTTAGTGGTAAAACGATTTCTTTGGCCGAGATGTATATTCAAAATAACGAATGGAGAGATAAATGGAATAAAAATCCAAAATTGGCTAGTATTCAATTTTTGCCTAATGGTAATAGAAAAAGTTTTACTCGTGTTCAGGATAGTATCCTAGGTGTATTGTATGGTAATTTATCAACAGGTAGCTTATCAGTTTCTCAAAAGGACAAGAAAATTGCTATTATTAATATTGATATGTCTTCTACTAACGAATTGTTTGCTAAATATTTTACCGAGGCCTTAGCTAAAAAGGTTTCTGATTTTTATGTGGATACCAAAAGTAAGAAAGCCAGAATTAATATGGCTATTTTAGAAAAACAAACCGATTCTATCCGACGAGAATTAAACGGAGCTATAACCGGTGTAGCAGTAGCCAACGATAATACGTTTGGTTTGAACCCAGCACTCAATGTGCGTCGCGCACCTTCTGCAAGAAGACAAGTAGATGTGCAGGCGAATACTGCTATATTGACAGAATTGGTAAAACAAACGGAAATGGCTAAAGTAACCTTACGAAAAGAAACCCCCCTAATTCAAATTATTGATAAACCGATATTGCCATTGTCTAAAGAACGTTTCGGTAAGGCAAAAGGGATTTTAATGGGCGGTTCTTTAGCTGGCTTTTTGGTAGTGTTGGGATTGATAGTGAGGAGAATATTTAAAGGGTTATATTAATATGAAAAAAAAGGCAATTATTGTAAGTGGTTATTTTAATCCAATTCATAAAGGTCATATAGAGTTTTTTATAAATGCCAAGTCTTGCGGAGATGATCTTTTTGTTATCGTAAATAATGATAAACAAAGATCTTTAAAAGGATCTAAAGAATTTCAGAATCAAGAAGAACGTTTGTTTATTGTAGAGAATATTAACGTCGTAGATAAAGTTTTTTTGGCTATTGATGAAGATCGTACCGTTTGTAAAACGATTAAAAACATATTTAATAGCCACAATAATGAATATGAATTAGCTTTCGCTAATGGTGGTGATCAAAACAACAATTCCATTCCGGAGGTTTCGGTTTGCGAAGAATCAGGGATTGAATTAATTGATGGATTGGGAGACAAAATTCAATCTTCCTCATGGTTATTAAATAAATAAAATATTGTGTCACTAGTAAAAAAATATACCCTTAAAGTTCACGATATTAAGCAAGAAACTGTAGACTCGATAACGCTTTGTTTCAAACAACCTGGCTTGCGAAAGATAAAGTATAGAGCGGGTCAATATCTTACTTTGTCCTTTAGAATAAACGAAAGAAAATATTCAAGACCCTATTCGTTTTCTTCTGCTCCTTCGGTGGATTCTTTTATAGAAACAACAATAAAAAGAGTTCCTGAAGGTATTGTTTCTAATTATATCAATGATCAAGTAAAAGTTGGTGATAGCATCGAAGTATTTGAGCCTATGGGCGATTTTGTTTTTGATGAAAATGTAGCTATTGATACTATTTATTTTTGGGGAGTTGGTAGCGGAATAACGCCTCTTATTTCTATTATCAAAGATGTTTTGAATACAAAGCCTTTGATAAAAATACATTTGGTTTATGGAAATAAAAATTTTGAAACGACACTGTTTTTATCTCTAATTGATGAATTAGTTAATAGATATCCAAATAATTTTTCATACACTTATTTCCATTCGCAGGGAGAAATGAATGAAAAAACAATCCCAGTAAATGAAGGGCGTATTCATAAAACCTTTATTTTAGATTTGATTAAGGATACCGATGTATCTAAAACTATGCATTACATATGTGGCCCCGCTGATCTAAAAAATACAATAAAAGAGATTTTAGCTGTTTTGGGTTATCCAAAAACAAATGTATTCACAGAAGATTTCGAATTAGTTAAAGATCCAAAGGATTTTGAAGATATAATAACTCAAAATGTCACGATTAGTTTTGAAGGAGTTGAAAATCAAATAAAAGTAATAAAAGGGAAAAGTATTTTAGATGTCGCCTTAGACGCGGGAATAGAAGTGTCTTATTCTTGCCAAACGGGTAGTTGTAATACTTGTAAAGGAAAGTTGATAAGTGGGAAAATGAAAATGATAGGATTGACTAGTGAAAGACTAGATTTAGACAAAGATGAATATTTAATGTGTTGTAGTTATCCATCAACAGATAATGTTTATATAGAAATAGAATAATCATAAAAAAATTATAGATGAAAGTAGTTATTTTTGCAGGAGGTTTTGGTACTCGTTTGATGGAAGAAACAGAGGCTAGACCTAAACCAATGGTTGAAATAGGTGGTAAACCTATTTTATGGCATATTTTAAAAATGTATGAATATCATGGATATAATGAATTTGTGATTTGTTTGGGTTATAAGGCGACCTTTATCAAAGAATATTTTTATAACTATTATTTACATAATTCAGATGTTACTATTGAGTTAGCAAATAATAACATCAATGTGCATTATTCGGAAACAGAATCTTTTAAAGTTACCTTGATTGATACGGGGTTAAATACCAATACTGCAGGCAGATTGAAACAGATTCAAAAATATGTAAAAGACGAAACTTTTATGTTGACTTACGGAGACGGAGTGGCAGATGTTAATCTGACTGAATTGCTTAATTTTCATAAATCACATGGACGATTGGCTACTTTAACTAGTGTACAAGTACCAGGGCGTTTTGGTAATTTAGAGATCAATACTCAGGGAGAAGTAGATAGTTTTGTTGAAAAACCAGCCGGTGACGGAATGTGGATCAATGGAGGTTTTTTTGTGTTAGAGCCAGAAATATTCAAATATTTAGAAGATGATGTAACAGATGTTCAATGGGAAAAAGAACCACTTGGTGCGATTGCTCAAGATCAACAATTAGCAGCTTATAAACACAATGGATTTTGGAAATGTATGGATGCTTTGCGAGATCGGGTGGAACTTGAAGCGATGTGGAATACAGGTAACGCAAAATGGAAAAAATGGTAAATAGTACACATTTTTCTTTTTTACAAGAATTCTATAAAGGAAAAAAAGTAATGCTAACGGGTCATACAGGTTTTAAAGGAGCTTGGATGCTAAAAACACTCTCCCTATTAGGAGCAGAAATAAAAGGTTATGCATTAGATCCATTAACCAAAAATGACCTATTTTATTTAATTGATGGGGATTCTATTTGTACTTCGGTTATTGCTGATTTAAGAGATAAAAAACGTTTAGAAGAAGAAATTGTTTCTTTTCAACCTGATTTTGTTTTTCATTTGGCAGCACAACCTTTGGTGCGATTATCTTATGAAATTCCCGCAGAGACTTTCGAAGTTAATGTTATTGGAACGGCCAATGTGTTAGATGTAGTTCGTTTGCTAGAAAAAAAATGCGATGTGGTATTGATTACTACTGACAAAGTATATTGTAATGAGGAATGGATTTATCCGTATCGTGAAAATGATCGATTGGGAGGTTATGATCCTTATAGTGCTAGTAAGGCTTGTGCCGAATTAGTGATTGATTCTTATAGAAATTCATTTTTTAATACAAATAAATACAAGGAACATAAAAAAGCGATTGCAGTAGCCAGAGCTGGAAATGTGATTGGAGGCGGAGATTGGTCTAAAGATCGTTTGATACCTGATATAGCCAAAGCCTTTGCACAGGAACAACCGGTTGTGATCCGTAACCCGAATTCAGTTCGACCATGGCAACATGTGTTAGAGCCTGTTGTAGGTTATTTGTTATTAGGGGCTAATTTAGCTAATGATCCTTTGAAGTATAGTCAAGCGTATAATTTTGGACCCCATTTATCCGATGCACTTCCAGTAGAAGAAATGCTGAAATTAGCAATCGCTAGTTGGGGAAAAGGAGAGTATATCGTGGAACAAATTGAAGGGCAACCACACGAAGCTGGTCTTTTGAAATTAGATATTAGTAAAGCTATTGCTGAATTGAGGTGGCAACCCAAAATGAATGCTCAAAAAGCGGTTAGCATGACGATAGATTGGTATAGTGAGTTTGCTAAGAATAAAGAAAATATATCAAACTTTACAACAGAACAAATAAAAAAAATTTTGAATGAGTAAGAAAGTACTAATTACAGGAATTACTGGTTTTTTAGGTTCTCAGATTGCTCAGGATTTAAATTATGAAGGTTTTGAATTAATCGCAATAAAAAGGGACAGTTCAGATTTATCGAGATGTTGTGAGTTCTCAAAGAATGTGAATTGGATTGATCTTTCCAATAATTGGGAGAAACAAATAATTGATTTAAAACCTCAAATAATCATTCATTCAGCTTGGGATGGAGTAGGAGCTGTGGATAGAGATAATTGGCAAGTTCAAATGAACAATTTACAATTCACATTAAAATTATTGACAATAGCAAAAGAAGTTAGTGTAGAAAAGTTTATTGGTTTTGGTTCACAAGCTGAATATGGCTTATTTTCAGGGATTATTGATGAGGATTATGTTATTGACCCAAAGTCTGCTTATGGCTTAAGTAAATATTTGTGCAGTCAAACAATCAAAGTCTTTTGTGAACAAAATAATATAGATTGGTATTGGTTGAGATTATTTTCATTTTTCGGGGAAAAAGAAGCAAGTAATTGGTTTATACCTACTTTAATTAAAAATATTTCTGAGAATAAGCCAATTGATATGACTCCTGGAGAGCAAAGATATGCGTATATGTATATTGGAGACTTAGCAGCTATAATTAATAGACTAATAAGATATTCAGCAAATTCAGGTATTTATAATATAAGCTCTAAACAATCTGTTTCGTTAAAAGAAATTGTTGAAAAAATAGTAAATATTATAGATCCAATAAAACATCAAATTAATTTTGGTGCCATCCCATATAGAGAAAATCAGCCAATGTTAATTCAAGGGGAAGTTTCTAAATTGGAAAAGGAAATTGGTGTTTTTTCTGAGACATCTTTGGATGTTAATTTAAAAAAGGTTGTTGAATATGTAATTAATAATAAATAAGATGATTGAAAATTCTGTTGAATTTGCAAAAAGAATAAGAAAATATTCTTTAGAGATGGTTGTAAGATCAAGAGCTTCACACATCGGTAGCGCTTTGTCAATGACTGATATTTTGGCTGTGTTGTATTTTGATTTAATGAAAACTTTTCCACAAGATGATAAAAACGAAAATAGAGACATCTTTATTTTAAGTAAAGGTCACGCTTGTGTTTCATTATATGCAACTTTAGGATTAAAAGGTTTCTTTAATCTAAAAGATTTAGAAACTTATGGTTTAGATGGTTCAAATTTTATGAATCATATAAGTCATAAGGTTTCAGGAGTAGAGTTTTCAACTGGTTCTTTAGGGCATGGTCTTCCTTTTGCTACAGGAATAGCTTTAGGAAAAAAGATAAAAAAACATAAAAACAAGGTTTTTGTGTTGGTAGGAGATGGTGAATTAGATGAAGGAAGTAACTGGGAAGCATTGCTTTTTGCTTCTCATCATAAACTTGATAATCTAACTATTATTGTTGATTACAATAATCTGCAAAGTTTGACTACTGTAAAAGAAACACTTAATCTAGAACCTCTAAAAGATAAATTTGAAGCATTTGGTTGTAAAGTTTTAGATGTAGATGGGCACAATCATTCAAAATTACGTGATGTTTTCGAACAATCTATAAATAATAACTCAGGGAAACCTATTGTTATAATTGCAAAAACAACCAAAGGGAAAGGGGTGTCTTACATGGAAAACAAAGTGAAATGGCATTATAGCACGCCAAATGAAAATGAATTAAAACAGGCTTTAAACGAAATAGATAATGCGTAATACATTTATTAAAAACTTAACTGAAGCAGCTTATACAAATGATAAGATTGTTTTAATCGTAGGAGATTTAGGATATTCTGTAATAGAAGATTTTCAAGAAAAATTTCCGGATAGATTTTATAATGCTGGTATTTCTGAACAAAATATAGCTTCTATGGCGGCTGGATTAGCTTCAGATGGATTTCACGTTTTTATTTATTCTATTGCAAACTTCCCAACATTTAGATGTGCAGAACAATTAAGAAATGATGTTGGTTATCATAATTTGTCAGTAACAGTAGTAACTGTTGGAGGAGGATTGGCATATGGTAATTTAGGATATTCGCATCATGCAATTCAAGATTTAGGATTGATGAGGTTATTTCCGGAATTTGAAATAGCAAGTCCAGGGGATCCAATTGAAACAGAAATGTGTTTAGATTATTTATTAAGAAATCCAGGTCCTTCTTATTTAAGATTGAAAAAAGCTGGCGAGCCTAACTATAATCTAGTAGTTAAGGAAATAAAAGGAGGTTTTTGGAATGAGATAATAAGATCGAATTCAAGAAAAACATTTCTTACCACAAGTGGAGGTTTACATATTGCACAACAATTGAAAAAAGCCAATGATAAATATACTGACCATGGAATATATACTTGCCCTCTTTGGGGAGCAAAATTTAAAGGTTTGCAACAAAATCAAATTGATATGTTTGACGAGATTGTAACTATTGAAGATCATCTTCTAGATTGTGGTTTTGGATCTTGGATAAGAGAATCAGTTACAGATCCTACATCACACATAAAAATAACTAATATGGCTTTAGGTCAAGATATAATTGGTAAAGTCGGTTCAGAGGAATATTTATTGAAACAAGGAGGATTTAATTTTTAAAATTAGTAAGATGTTAAAAAATTTAAAAGACACTACTCTTATAGAGAGTTTGAGAGTAATAGCGAAAAAGAAATCGACGCAAGTTATTATTGCGGGGGAAAATTATATACCAGTTACTGGTAAAGTGTTGGATGAAGAAGATATATTGATGGGAGTAGATGCTGCTCTTGATGGTTGGCTTACAGCTGGTCGCTTTGCTAATAAATTTGAAGAAGATTTCGCTACCTATTTTGGAGCTCATAAAGCTTTATTAGTTAATTCAGGATCGTCAGCGAATTTGGTTGCTTTTTATGCTCTGACTTCACCAAAATTAGGAGATCGTGCTATCAAACCTGGTGATGAAGTAATTACAGTTGCAGCCGGTTTTCCAACGACTATAAATCCTATTATTCAGTTTGGAGCGATTCCTGTTTTTATAGATATAGATATTGCTACGCACAATGTAAAAGTAGAACTTTTGGAAGCGGCTGTTGGTCCAAAAACAAAAGCGATAATGATTGCGCACTCTTTAGGAAATCCTTTTGATTTGGATGAAGTGATGCGAGTAGCTAAAAAATACAACCTTTGGGTAGTCGAGGATGATTGCGATTCACTTGGGGCTACTTATAAAGGACAAAAAACAGGGACTTTTGGAGATATTTCTACTTTTTCTTTCTATCCAGCGCATCACATTACTATGGGTGAAGGAGGGGCGGTTTTAATAAATAATCCTGTTTTAGCCAAATTAGCTGAAAGTTTTAGAGACTGGGGACGTGATTGTTACTGCGAACCAGGAAAAGACAATACTTGTGGCTGTCGTTTTGATCAGCAATTAGGGTCATTGCCTTATGGTTACGATCATAAGTATACCTATTCTCATATTGGTTTTAATCTGAAAGTGACTGATATGCAAGCGGCTTTTGGAGTGTCACAAATCAAAAAAATAGATGGATTTGTACAACGACGTAGAGAAAATTATGCTGCTTTATACGAGCGTATGAAAGAATTTGAAGAAGTGTTTATTTTGCCTGAACCAACACCAAATTCAAATCCATCATGGTTTGGATTCTTGTTGACACTCAGAGATGGTGATGCGGCAGACAGACACATGTTGGTGCAACACCTTGAAGAGAAAAAAATTGGTACTCGCTTGTTGTTTGGAGGAAACTTATTAAGACAACCTGCTTATGCTAATATTGAGCACAGAGTAGTGGGAGATTTAACTAATACAGATACTATCATGAATCAGTCCTTTTGGTTAGGCGTTTGGCCAGGATTGAATGAAACACATTATGATTATATTGCAGATGTAATTAGGGAATATTTAAATTCGTAAATGATAAATATAAGATTAATTGCTAATAAACTAGGTATTGACGCCGCGATAGCATATACTATCATAGGCCGTGTTATACAAGCAGGAGGTGGAGTAATATCTATTTTATTTATTGCGAAATATTTAACAAAAGTAGAACAAGGTTTTTATTATACTTTTGGTAGTCTTTTAGCAATTCAAATTTTTTTTGAATTAGGCCTTTCAAATGTAATTACACAATTTGTAGCTCATGAAGTAGCACATCTGAGATGGGAAAACAAAACCCAACTTATAGGGTCAGACAAATCATTATCAAGGCTTTCCTCTTTATTACACTTTTGTATTAAATGGTTTTCGATTATATCTATTATATTAGTATTTGTTTTAATTATTTTAGGGTATTTTTTTTTTAATAAATACGGTAAGTCCGATGTTGATGTAAATTGGCATATTCCATGGTTAATTTTATCAGTATCAACATCAACTTCTTTAATGATATCGCCGATTTTAGCTTATTTTGAAGGTTTAGGTAAAGTAAAGGAAATTGCTTTGATGAGAATGGTGCAACAAACAGTTCAGCTTATACTTTTGTTGCTTTTTTTAATTTTTGGACTTAAGTTATTTGCAAGTCCGTTGTCAGCTATTTTATCCGTTTTTATAATCCCCTTTTGGTTTTTTTCTTCTTCTAAGAAAACTTTATTAAAAAATATATGGCAAGGACAAAAAGAGTGGAAAGTAAATTACAAAGTTGAAATTTTCCCTTTTCAATGGAGGATTGCTATTAGTTGGATAAGTGGTTATTTTATTTTTCAATTGTTCAATCCTGTTTTATTTGCAAGAGACGGTCCAGTCATAGCAGGACAAATGGGTATGACGCTTACTGCCTTAAATGGGGTTATGTCGATATCGATGAGTTGGATTAATACAAAAGTACCTACTTTTGCAAATTTAGTAGCTAAAAAAGACTATTCATCTTTAGATTTAATTTTTGATAAAACTATAAAACAAGCAATTTCAATTTGTGGTTTAATTTTGGTACTATTTGCTATTACCATCTATACATTACAATTTTATAAAATTTCTATTGGCAATCGTTTTTTGCCTATTTTTCCTTTAACACTTCTTTGTATAGTAACATTTGTTAATCAATTTATTTTTGCTTATGCAGCCTATTTAAGAAGTCATAAAAAAGAACCTTTTTTAATACAATCAATAGTTATGGCAGTTTTAACTTCGCTATCTACTTTACTATTAGGGTATTATTATGGTGTAAATGGGATAACAATTGGTTATTGTTTTCTAACTGTTTTCGTAAGTTTTTTTTGGTCTAGAAATATATTTACAAATAAAAAAGAAGAATGGCATTAATAAAAATATAAAAAAAACATTATGAATCACTCAATTCTTTTCAATAATGGCGAGGCAACAGAAAGCGAATTAGTATTAACAATAGGTCAATTAAATTTCAAACCTGATTTTTCTATTTTTATACCAACGTTTAACAGGCCTTATTTATTGAAAGAGGCCCTGGAAAGTGCTTTAAATCAAAATTATAATGGTAATTATGAAATAGTAATTATTGACAATTGTTCTGATGAGGAAAATTTTGAAATTGTAAAGGATTATATATTTGGATTGAACCTAAAAAAGAATAAAAGTATTAGCTTATATAGATGTTTAACACACTCCAATAGTTGGAATATGGGTATGTTAAAATCTATTTCTGATTGGGTAGTAATGTTGCATGATGATGATTTATTAGTTGATAAACATCTTTATGAAGTACATAAATGTATATCATTAAACAGAGAAATTAAATTATTGTGTTCTGATTCTTATAATCTAATACAAACAACACAATTGTCTGTATTAAATAAATTGTTTATGTTTTTCAAAGAATTTATTAAAAAATTTAAAAACAACAGAATTATCAAATTAAATGTGTTTGATTTTTATTTTCATAATCCAGCATCAAACACTGGTGTAGTAATAAATCGAAAAATTGCTTTAGAGCAAGGAGGGTTTAATTTTTTTAAAGATTCACCAATTCCTGACTATGCTTTTTTTTACAGACTTACAAGAGATTTTAATAGCACGTATTATTTAAATACAAAACTTTCTAAAATTAGGTTTGCTGTAAATGATGGACTAAGAAAAGAAGTTATACAAAATGTTCGCGTAAAAAGTGATAGAATTAGACAAGATATATTATTTAATAATCCAAATTTTAAAGATAATGATTATCGATTTCGTGATTTTACTTTGAAATTAAATGAAATAGAGCAATCGCTTGATATTTCTTATTTAGAAAGATATATTAAAATACCTTTTTTTAAAGTTTATACTCGTGTTGTATCATTGTTCGTGTTTTATAAAAGTATTTCATCATAAAATTTAAATAACATGAAATTATCAATAATAATACCAACTTTGAATAGGACTACAGAGCTTAAAGCCTTATTACTATCAATAGAAAAGTGTGTTTTTAATTTTGAATATGAAGTGATTATTATCGATCAAAACCCAATTGGTTTTTTAGATGATGTTCTCAATGATTTTTGGAGTAAATTTAACTTAAAGCACCAACTAGTTTCTTTTAAAGGATTGTCAAAAGCCAAGAATTTTGGTGCAAAAATAGCTCAAGGAGACTTTTTATCTTTTCCCGATGATGATTGTAAAATTTTTTCAGATACATATTCAAAAGCTTTAAACATAATTAGTTCTGAAAAGGTAGATGTTGTTTTTGGGCGTTGTATAGATTCAGATGGGAATGATAGTGTATTAAGATTTAAAAAAGCACCCTATATTTTAAATAAAGAAAATATGTTAGGTGGTTTTGTTGAAGCAACTGGAATTATTAACAAAAGTGTATTTGAACAAGGTTTCTTTTTTGACGAAAATATGGGGGCTGGTTGTTTTTATGGTGCAGAAGAAGGTTACGATTGGTTATACAGGATATTGACTACTTCAAATATAAAAGCTTTTTATAGTACAGAAGTAATATTTTATCATCCTCAAGTTTTGTTGGACAAAGGTTCTATTCAAGCTTTAAAAAGAGTTTTTAGTTATAGTTGTGGTACTGGATACCTTTGCAAAAAACATAAATTTTA
>CANBWX010000035.1 GCA_947373225.1 Flavobacteriaceae bacterium
TAATTTATTCCCCCAAATACGTTTAAAAATAACTGTAATTTAAAATTACAATTTCACTTTGTTAACCCTCATTTTACTCGATTCCCTTTTATAAAGGTCTGAACAGGTTTTATAAATGGAATTTTACCTTCCTCTAATGTCATTATATCATGGTCGTACATAACAAAATCAGCCCACTTGCCGATTTCTAAACTCCCTTTTTCTTTTTCTTCAAAATCAGAAAACGCAGCCCAAATGGTCATTCCTTTCAAGGTTTCTTCCCTTGTCAAAGCATTTTCCATTTGGAAACCAGCTTTAGGAAATCCTTTGCTATCTTTTCTTGAAAAAGCGGAATGAAAAGTTAACATAGGATTCACTTCTTCTACGGGAAAATCCGTTCCCAAAGCAACAATTCCTGCTTTTTGAAGCAACTTTTTATAAGCATAAGCATTTTTTAATCGGTCTTTTCCAAGTCTTTTTTCAGCCCAATACATATCCGAAGTCGCATGCGTAGGCTGAACCGAAGGTATAATCCCTAACTTGAAATAGTCAAAATCAGCTTCTTGTAAAACCTGAGCGTGTTCTATCTTCCATCTTCGGTCTTTTTTACCCGCCAAAACTTCTTTATAAATTTTTAAAATAACTGTATTTGCCGAATCACCAATGGCGTGTGAATTTAATTGAAATGGAGAGTTTGCAATTTGCTTTGCTATAGATTTTAATTCTGAAATTGAAGAAAGTAACGCTCCAAAATGTTTTGGCATATCGGAATATTCTTTATGCAAACAAGCTCCACGGGAGCCCAAAGCCCCGTCACCATACATTTTAAAAGATCGAACATCTAAATTATCCGTTTTATAAATTCCTTTTTTAAGATACAAATCTATATTCTTTTGATTAGCAGTAATCATTGCATAAACATTAATTTTCATGGCTTTCGCTTTTTGCAAACTATCCATCAAATTAATAATATCCGAATCTAAACCAGCATCATTTATTGTAGTCAACCCATAATCGAACATTACTTTTTCGGCATCGAGCAAAGCGGAAATCTGGGTTTTACGGTTGGGTTTGGGAATTATTTTAGTAATTAAATCCATTGGATTATCAACCAAAATACCTGTTAATTCACCATCAACAACTTCAATTTGACCACCTGTTGCTTTTGTATCTCTTGTGATTTTGGCCAATGATAATACCTTACTATTTACTAACATTGCGTGACCATCAATTCTATTTAGGACAACCGGAATGTTTGGAAAATATATATCCAAGATGGTTTTCGTTGGGAATTTTTTTATGTTCCAATTGTTTTGATCCCATCCGTTACCAACAATAAATTGAGGATTTTTAGCTTTTTGAAAAACCTTTAATTTAGAAATCACCTCCTCCATACTTTTTGTTCCTCGTAAATCAACCTCTTGCAGACTTAGTCCAAAACCATAAAAATGACAATGTGCATCTATTAAACCCGGATAAATAAATTTCCCTTTTGCATCTATGGTGTTTTTTGCATCAAACTTATTAGTGATTTCATTATTAGAACCAACTGCAACAATTTTCCCTTCCTTAATCGCCAATGCGGATGCTTTGTCAAATGAATTATTCACAGTATAAATAACTGCATTTTTAATAATAGAATCAACCGTGATTTTATTATTTTGATGACAAGAAACTAACAAAAAAAGGGAGGAAAATATAATAATACGTTTCATAATGTGCAGTTTAGGATGGCTAATGTAAAAGAAAAACTCGTAAATAAATAGATACAAACAAAGACTATTTGCATGAAAATTTACTATCCTATTTCCTCAATCACATACTTCGTTCCATTAATCTCAAACGAAAACCCAATGGCATTTCCCATCAGTTTATTTCCCAAAGGAGATTGTGGGGAAAGAGCAATAACATTAATTCCATCAACAGCAATTTTAGGAAGAGCTGTACTTAAATACAAATAAATTCCATTGGCTTTGACCAAACTTCCAATAATAATTGTTTTGGCAATTGTGGTTGAATCAATTTTGTCTAAAACATTTTTTTGATCCAAAACTTCTCTCAATTTACGATTGAGTTTTTCCTGCTCAATGTGCATCATCGATAATGCTGTTTCATGTTTATCACCAGCCGAACCTTTGGCATCATTCTTCGAATCTTCGGTAAGAGCCACAATCATATCCTTGAAAACATCGATTCGATCTTGGACTAATTGCTGGTAATGTTGGTGTATTTTTTGTTTGAAATTCATTTTTTTAACCGCTAAGACGCTATCGCAAAGAAAAGGAAATTATTTTTAATATGTTTACAAAAATCCTTGCGCCTTTGTGTCTTTGCGGTTAATTTTTTAGAAATCAAATTTATAATTCGCTCCTAAAACCACTTGAAACCCTTGAACGGGATAATTCAACCATTTTTCGTACGCTTGATTTGTGATATTATTTAGTCTCAAAAAGGCGGTTAGTCTGTCGCTATATTTGAAACCAATATGAGCATTTGCATCAAAATAACCATTCAAAGTTACGGGAACATAAGTCGGGGCAACTATATAAATAATCCCCTCATTAATTTTTTGGTCTTTTCGATCACCCACATAAAACACATCTACACCGGCGTACCATTTTTTAGTAATGTTGAAATCCAAGGTTGAATTCAATTTAATTGACGGCAAATTCCAAGGTTCCGCTTGATTTTTATTGGTATAACTACTAAAAGTTCCGTTGATGCCAAAAGTTACATTTTTCGAGAAATCAGCTTTTAATTCTCCATAAAAACTCACGGTTTTCATGTCGTCATAAACCACTTGCATCGAATTCCCGAAAGCATAATTTTGGTTAGAACTAATTTCGGTGTAATCATTGCTTTTAAACAATGCTTTATTCCTTTCGTTTATATAAGAAGCGTGTATATTGTAACTTACATTATTAGTCAGTTTCCCTTTCAAACCTGCGAAAATATCATATTGTTTGTCGGTTGGTGCGATATTTAATGTTGGTGATAAAAAGTGATTTTCATTAACAAAATCCGAATAGGTATTTTGCTCTAAATTTCCTTCGGCACCAGCATAAAAAATCATCAAGTCTCCAACGACCTTGTATGAAGCGTTAATTTGCGGATAAATATAAAATTTATTGTTGCTGTTTTGTGTGTCTAAACTATAAAACAAACCCGCACCAATATGTACAGTCCAATCGTCTTGATTCATTACAAAACTTGGCACAATGCCAAAATTGGTATGTCCGTATTTTATCTCGTTTGCAGTCCAATAATCCCGTTTAAAACTTCCGCCAAGGTAATCGACAATCACATTTGTTTTAATCGCTTTGTCATTTACGGCAAATTCGAAAGTTGGCTTTGCATAAAATCTATTTTCCGAAGATCCAAAAGCATCCGAAAAATGATTGAATTTCAAGCTGGTTTCTTTTAAAATATTATCCGTAAATTCTAATTTACCACCCAAATAAATAGTGTTATAACTTTGTTGCGGGTTAATTCCGTTTATCAAATTCGCTCTGTCATTTGGCGCTAATCCGCTAGCAAAACCTGTAGGCAAACCATACCAATTGTAAATTTGATTTTGGTAGCCCAAATCGATATTCCAAGACAAATCCCTTTGGTGTGTGCCATAAGTCAAATCAATCGAAGTGTCATAAAATTTATTATCTAATTCGACTCCTTTTATAGATCCTTGCGAAGACAAATGACGAAGCATTCCACCAACATAATCAGTTGCATTCAAATCTTGATTTACAAATAATTCCGCATTTACGATTCCGTAATTTCCACCGCCAAAAGTCGCATAATTTTTGAATAAATGCGCTTGTTTTTCTTTTTCGACTCCTTCCGCTTTTCCCTTAGATGGCGTAAAAGTCGAAGCCACGGGAAATGAAAAAATAGTATATTTTATGGTTTCTTTTTTGGCATTTCCTTTGTCATCAAGCACGGGAGTTTCCTGCACTTTGAATGCGTCAGAAATTGTTGGCGTATATGGTTTTACGACATTTACGACTTCGGTTCCTATGTTTTCTTCCTTTTTCTGGGCGAAAGCTAAAATGCTATTTGCGATTAAAAAAAGTAATGTGATTTTATTTTTGAAATTGATTTTCATGTTTTTATTTTTTGGTACGCTGATAAACGTCGATTTGCTAAAGCAAAAACGCGAATTTCAACGGATTTTTTTTAATTTGTTACCGACGAATTTGTTTTAGATTCTTCGTTTTTAATTCGATCTAATTCTGTTTGGGCTTCCGAAACTACATCAGGAAAATCAGTGAAGTTTTTTACCACATTTTCTAAAATATAAGTCGCTTGAAAACTATCTTTCAGTCCATAAAAATTCTTCGCCATCAAGATTAAACCTTTGGCTCCAAAATATTTATAACTCGAATAATTCTTTGCCAATTTTTGAACAACCGTATTCGAAGCTTCAAATTTTGAATCTTTATTTTTGAAATAAGCTTCATAATATAAGGCTTCTGCGGCTAATTCTCCTTTGGCAATGGTTTGCAATTTGGCGTAAGCCGAACGCGCTTTTGTTTCATCTCCTGTTTGAATTGCTGCGCGAGCAACGATAATTTGCGCATCACTTTTTACATTATCATCGGTTTTTGGGTTTGCCAAAACTTTCTCAGCATACACAACCGAATTGTCATAATCCTTTTTCTCGTAATAACATTTCATCAAATTAGACTGTGCAAATGTCCTGTTGGGAGAAAGTTCCGCTTCGGTTTCTAATTGAGTTAAAACCGGAATTGCTTTAGAATAATCTTTGATTTTCAAGAAAATCTGAGACAATCGTGATAACGATTGCTCGGTAAATTCATTTCGTGATTGGGCAATCACAAATTCATAATTAGGAATCGATTTGCTTTCCTGAGCGTCTGAAAAATAGGATTGTGCCAAATAGAAATTAGCTTTCAAAGAATGAATTCCGTTTTTAAATTTAGAAACATAACCGCTAAATCCCGAAATTGCTTGCTTGGTATTATTTTGCAAATATTGTTTTTCGGCAGCTTCATAAGTATCATTATCTAAATCGGCATCAGTAACAGCCACAAAATCCAAGGTGCGAACCCAAGTTGCATATTCATCGACTTTGCCATTGTTAACATAAATTAATCGCGCCGTAGAAACAGCTTCTAAAGCTTCGGGAGTTTTCGGAAAATCAGCCGCCACTTTCTTGAATTTGGCCAAAGCTAATTCGTCTTTATCAGAATTATAATAAACCAATCCTTGGCGCAAAATTGCTTTAGAAGTAAAAGAACCTTTCTTAAATTCCGTATTTAAACGATCATAGGTTTTTATCGCTAAGTCTTGTTTGTTCTGACTTACATAGGTATTTCCGAGTTCAAAAAGCGCATCGTCACGATAATCCGATTTTGGATATATTTGTAAAAAAGCATTCAATTCTTCAATTTTTTTATCATTTTTAGAAAGAAATCCGTAGCAAATTGCTTTTTGGAAATAAGCATAATCCGCATCTACGCTTTTCAATTCGATAACCTTATTATAGGCTTCTAAAGCCGGAGTGTATTTTGAAGTCACAAATCGGCAATCCGCCATTCGCAAATAGGAATCATTCAGGCGAGTCTTGTCGTCCTTCCCTTTTTCGATCTGCTTTTCGAAATAATTTCCGGCTTGGTCGTATTCTTTCAATTTAAAATAAGTGTATGCAATATTATAATTGCAGTTTTTAAATTCAGGCGTTTCATTGGCTCCAGCCATGCCTACAAATTGCTTGTAACTCAAAAGTGCATTTTTGAAATCTTCCAATACATATTCGGTTTCGCCCTTCCAGAAAGTGGAACGTGCAGTAAAAGTGGCCTCTTTTTGCTCGTCGAGAGATTTCGAAAATAGAGTCGCCGCTTCTTGATATTTTCCATCCGTATATAATTCTAATCCGCGATAGAAAGTCACTTTTTGGTATGCTAATTTATTTTCGGCAGATTTATTTTTTTCTAATAAAATTAAGGCTTCCTTATAATTTTTGGATGAAATATAAGAATCTATAAGTAGTTTTTCAATTTCTGATTTATTGGCATTATTGGGATATTTCTTCAAGAAACCCATCAAAACAGCTGGAGTACTTTGATAGGAATTTCCTATTTCGTAACTCAATTTGGCGTAATTCAAATTGGCATCTTCTTGAATGGAAACTTCATAATCCATTTCGGAAGCATTTTTGAAAGCATTCAATGCTTCCTGTTTTTTATCTAATTTCAGGTAACTTTCTCCTAAATGATAATAGGCATTTTGAGCTACAAAATCTTTTCCTCCAATGATTTTATTGAATTGAGAAATAGCATTTTCGAAATCATTTTGCTCATAATAAGCATAACCTAATTGGTAAAAATCGGTGTTATTCCATTTTCCTTTTTTTCCTTTATACAATGCCAAATAAGGAATTGATTTATCGTATTTTTTTAAATTGAAATAGCTTTCGCCAATGATTTTATTCAGTTCTGATTTTTCTACAGCATTGGATTTATCCATCGCTTTTAAACCTAAATCAATTGCTTTTTGGAAATTTCCTAGCTTAAAATTCATATCGGCTTGATAATACGAAAGCTTTTCTTTGTATTTTTCTTCGCCCGAAACTTCGTCAAAATATTTCGTAGCTTGTTTATAATCGTCGCCTTCATATGCCATAAAACCTAGGTAATATTTAGCTTGCGAGCCATATTCGGCTGAATTTACCACTTTATTCAAATAGGTCGTAGCTTCCTTTTTATTTTTGGAACTAAAAAAACTATAGCCTTTTTGAAAATTAAATTTATCCTGATCGCTATAACTCAAATTACTATCGTCCACCTTATTAAACCATTGCAAAGCTTGCGGATAATTTCCTTGCGCAAAGTAATATTGAGCCACTTCTATATAAGCCTGATTTTGTTTGATGCTCGTAGGATAATCGGCAACGAAACGCTCCATCAACACCTCGGCATTCGCTTGATTGGTTCGAATGGCACAATTAGCGACATAATAGGTACAATCCGAAATCAGTTCTTCATTGGCCGCAGCCGATTTTACTTTTTCGAAAATAATTTGCGCCGAAGTATATTGTGCATCATTATATAACGAAAGAGCATTGTCGAAATCTTTGGAATCATGTGTATAAACAGCTGATTTTTGGGCCGAAATTGATACCGTTTTACAAAATATAAATAGGAATAAAAGCCAAGAAAGTTTACGCATTGTAGTTTTTTATTTAATAATTCAAATGTATCGTTTTCTAAAGTCTATAACGGGTAGCGATTCGTTTTTATTATGAACATCTTTTTAAACAATTTGGAAATTCACTAATTTAAAGACTTCAAAAAGCGATGATTTTTGGTTATTCGTTGTAAATGGCAAAATTTATTTTGAATGCAAGCGTTATCTTGTTACTTTTACACAATAAACAAAATTTACTATGTCACAACCTGTATTGTCTTTAAAAAATGTAACGATTGCCCAAGGAGGAAAAACCATTTTATCAAACATAAATCTTGACGTAAATCACGGTGAATTTATTTATATCATCGGAAAAACTGGTTCTGGAAAAAGTAGTTTTATGAAAGCCCTTTATGCTGATTTACCTTTGACAGAAGGCGAAGGAACGATTGTCGACTTTAATTTAGCCAATTTAAAAGAAGACGAAATTCCGTTTTTGAGAAGAAAAATTGGTTTTGTTTTTCAAGATTTCAAATTACTTCCGGATCGTACCGTACAAGATAATATGTTGTTTGTTCTAAAAGCAACTGGATGGGAAGACAAAGAAGAAATTCAAAATAAAATTGACGAAGTTTTAGATAAAGTGGGCATGAAAGAATATGCCAACCAAATGCCGCATCAACTTTCTGGTGGTGAGCAACAACGTGTGGCTATTGCACGTGCTTTATTGAACAATCCTGAATTTATTCTTGCTGACGAACCTACAGGAAACCTTGATCCTCAAACAAGTACCGAAGTTCTTGAAGTTTTAAAGACAATTAATGCTACCGGAAAAACAGTAATTATGGCCACTCACGATTATGCATTGTTAATGAAATTCCCTTCGAAAACATTGAAATGTGAAGATTCCCAAATTTTTGAAGTAGTACAAAAAACGGCGTAATGCTTTCTATTCTCATTCCAATTTACAACTACAATGTATTTCCTTTAGTTTCGGAATTGCATAAACAATGTTTGAAATGTAAGATTGATTTTGAGATTTTATGCCAAGATGATGCTTCAAATTCGAGTTTAAACATTTTTAATGACAAGGTAAATTCATTACCGAACTGCAGTTTTGTTGCTTTAACACAAAACCTTGCACATCGAGAAAATAGAAATTCACTTGCTGAAAAAGCTAAATACAACTACTTACTTTTTATTGATGGAGATTCTAATATAATCTCTAATAATTTTATCCAAAATTATATTTCTAATATACATGATTTTGATGTTGTTTATGGTGGTCGTTTGCATCCTGAAAAATGCCCATCAGATAATCAAAAACTAAGATGGAAATACGGCAGATTTATTGAAGACAAAAATGCCGAAAACAGAAAACACACACCTTATCAATCCTTACTTTTCAATAATACTTTAATAAACAAAGAATGTTTTAACAAAGTGAAATTTGATAAAAAAATGAAAAAATATGGACATGATGACACTCAACTTTCCTATCAATTAAGCATACTAAAATCAAAAGTAAATCATATTGACAACCCAATAGAACATGGCGATATAGATAGTAATTCAGCCTATTTGAACAAAACTAAAGAATCTCTTGAAAATTTAATATTACTTTATGAAGAGAATAAAATTGACATTCAGTTTGTAAAACTTATTCGGCTTTATGCTTTTTTAAAAAAAACAAAAATTGATTTCATTATTCGGAAATCTTATTCTTTTTTCAAAAACCTAATTTTAAAAAATTTGACAGGAAACAATCCTAATTTATTAGTTTATAATATATTTAAAGTTGGTCATTTGTGTACTTTAAACAAAAATAAAACTACTAATTTCATTTAGTTTTAATTTCGACAAACAACTCATTCCAGGTCTGCATTATAATATCTATATTATATTTTTCAGTACTTTTTTTTGCGGTTTCAGCCATTCTAAACCTTTTGTTTTTATTTTCGATTAGCAAATTAATTGCCTCTACAAAATCATTTTCATTCCCATTTTCAACAAGAAATCCGTTCTCATCATTACTGATGATAGCTCTTGGACCACAAGGACAATCGTATGCCACACAAGGTAATCCTGAAGCCATAGCTTCAATAAGAACCATAGGAAATCCTTCGTAATGAGAAGTCATTACATAAAATGATGCCTCAAGATATTTTTCATTAATATCCTTAACAGGTTCGTAAAAAGCTACATTATTGCTAAGATTCAAAGATTGAGCTAGTTTTTGCAAACCTAAATCCGAGTTGGGTTTTCCATAAATATCCAGTATCCAATCTGGATGTTTTTGGACAACTTTTTGCCAAATTAGCAGCAATCTCTCCAATCCTTTTTCGTAGGAATGTCTAGCTACAACAATTACTTTTTTAGAATTTAAATCAGGAAATTGATTCGTCTTAAACCATAATGGATTAGGTATTACAATTCCGTTTGTCAGATTCCATTCTTTTAAACTTTCGTTTGATAAGGCAACAAATTTGGTGAACTTTTTTGCAGAATAATCTTTAAATAATAATTTCAATTTTGTTAAAACCTCATGTTTATTATTTTGTTTTTCTTGAATAAATTTTGACCCATGTATTTCAAAAATTATAGGAATTTTAGTTTTTAAGATAAATGGAATCGTATAAGCTTTCAATCCGTTATCACAAACTAAAATTATATCTGGATTAATAGTTTTGATTTTATTCTTTAATGATTTTCGATAAGAATTAACAAATTGAAAGCCAGAACCTTTCAGAATCATGTCGTGAAAAACTATTTTCTCATTAAAGGAATAAAACAATGGTGAATTACCATTATTTTGAGTAAGAATATGAACTTCATATCCTAATTTTTCGAGGAGGTAATTAGCTTTTATAGCGAGAACTCTGGCAACACCGCCTTCGTTATTTACATTTGGAACTATGTAAAGTAGTTTCATTTTTTAGACATCAAAAATTTATCGTAATCTCTAATATAATCTTCCTCTTTGAAAATATCGGATGCTAAAACTAAGCAAACTGCTCCAGAAGAAAAATTTTCCAATTCTCTCCAAATATTATAATTTATTAATAACCCTTTGTCCGGTTTATTTAAAGTAATAATTTTAACCGTATTACCATCTTTTAAAACAACATCAAAACTGCCAGAAATTGCAATTAAAACTTGTTGTAAGTCTTTATGAGCATGTCCACCTCGTTTTGCAGAACTTGGAATATCATACAAATAATATACTCTTTTTATTTCAAAAGGAATAACACTATTTTCAATAACACCAATGTTTCCTAAACTATTTTCTATTTTGGGGATCTCTATAATTTCTACAATCATTTCTTAAATTTCAGTTTCATTTCCTTTTATATCCAACAAATCTAACCATTGTTTTCCAATATTATCTAACAAGAATGGTTTTATACTTTGCTGAGAATTTTTTTTACAATATTGATATAACTTTTCATCTAAAACCAATAAATTTATTGCTTCTGTAAGTTTTTCTATATTTTGATCTTCAACCAAGATTCCATTTACTTTATTATTAATAATTGTATTTGGCCCGCAAGGACAATCAAAAGCCACAACTGGAGTTTTACAAGCCAACGATTCAACAAGTACATTGGCAAATCCTTCATTTTTGCTACTAAGAACTAAAAACTTAGCCTTTTTAAGATATTTAAACGGATTATTTTGGAAGCCTAAAAGGTGAACAAAATCCTCTACTTTATTTTCAAAAGCAACTTTTTTTAATCGTTCTTGATTTCCTTTTCCCAATATTATTATATGAATCTCTTTTTGAGGTAAAATTGAATTAGAATAACTTAAAATTAGTTTATCAAACTGTTTTACGGCATCTTCATATTGACCTATTGCAATAATATATTCGAAATTAATATCAATCACCTCATTGCAACCGGCATTAACTTCATCAAGATTAATTGGATTGGCAATAGTTACCACATTCTTTAAATTATGCTTACTTACTATAAGTTCTTGCATCTGTTTTACGATGGCTACATTTGCATAACAATTATTATATATTAACCGTGTTAGCCATGAATTATTAGGCATGTAATGATCAATCAAAAAACTATGAACTGTAAAAATGGTTTTTGTATTATAAATAAATCTTGACAGAATTAATTCCTGAACCGGTTTAATTCGAAATCTAAAATCGATAATAAAATCAAAATCATTCGTATTCAAATAATTGCGTAAAGCCGAAAAACGTTTGATTTTGTTAACAAAACCATTGTTTTTATTTTTCAATAAACCCAAATTTACGAGCTTTCCCGAATAAGGATAAGAAACTTCATCTAAAACAATAATATTATGGATTTCAATTCCTTGTTTTTCAAAAAAAATAGACAATGTAGCCATGACTTTATCGCTGCCACCACCACTTAAACGATAACCTATTAAAGCAATTTTATACTTATAGTTTTGTTTTATCATTGTTCATTGTTTATTTTCGTAGCAAATATAATCATTCATGCGGATTTTACTTATTGGTGAATACAGTCGTTTACATAATTCATTAAAGGAAGGCTTGCTAAAACTAGGTCATGAAGTTGTCATTGTTGCAAACAGTGATGGGTTTAAAGATTTTCCGGTAGACTACTCCATTGATTATAAGTATAGTAAAACAAAAATTACAAACATTGCCCGACAAATAATTGTCCGTTTATTTAAATATGATTTTGCCAAATTTGAACAAGGTATTCGTTTTTATTTATTACTTAAAAAATTTAAAAATTTTGATGTCGTTCAATTCATCAATGAAACACCAATAAAAACAAATAAAAATTTAGAGATTTTTTTGCTCAAAAAAATCTTTGAAACAAACAAGAAAGTATTCATTTTATCTTGTGGTGTTGATTATTTAAACATGAAATTTGATATGGAAAACAAATCTAAAAAATCAATTTTACAACCTTTTTTCCAAGATTCAAGTTTAACAAAAGAGTATAATTCCTTGCTTGAATATTTAAAAGAAAACCATAAAAAAGCACATGATTTTGTACTTAAAAAATGCAATGGTATCATTGCTACAGATTTGGATTATGTTAACGCAATAAAAAACCATCCGAAATATTTGGGTCTAATTCCTTATCCAATAAATTTAAATAAATTAGTTTTCGACGAATTGAAGATTGAAAATAAAATAGTGCTTTTTTTAGGGATTAATGAATGGTCGTATAATCAAAAAGGTATAAACTATTTTGAAAAAGCATTGGAAATCATCAAAAAAAAATATGGTAATAACGTTGAAATAATTATTGCAAAAACACTGCCTTATAATGATTACATCAATTTATACAATAAAGCACATATTCTTTTAGACCAAACTTTCAGTTATGACCAAGGATACAATGCCCTTGAAGCTATGGCAAAAGGCAAGGTCGTTTTTACTGGTGCTGAAAATGAATTTATCGATTACTACCATTTGACAGAACGAGTTGCGGTAAATGCAAAGGCGGATGTTGATTATTTGGTAAATGAATTATCCTTTTTAATTGAAAATCCCGATGAAATAATCGCCATTGGAAAACGAGCCAGAGCCTTTGTAGAAAAGGAACATAATTACTTAAAAATCGCTGACAAATATTTAGAAGTTTGGCACAATTGCTAAATAACAAGTTGTCAAATTTAATTCTTTTTTAAAAGATTAAATCCTCTTGATGAATATTATAACTCGAATCTTCTTGTAAATGCTTCAATAGAATTTTATTTTCACTCAAATAGGAGAACAAAATTCTAAAAATATTGACATTAGATTTTAATCCTTTATCATAGTTAATGTGCTTATCATCATTCCACTTTATAGCCACTAAATTACAAAAAATAGAATTAATCAATTTTCTATCTTTGGCTGCAAATAATTGATCAACATTTTCAAAACCAACCCATCCGCCATGGTCTGCTGCAATAATAATAATTCCTGAAGGATCTTTTTTGCTAATTAAATCTATCGTTTTCTTTATCCAAATATTAGCAGTTTCTACTCTTTTTAAATAAATGTTGCGTAAATTTTCCTTTCCTGAGCCATCAAAATCAACATGATGAGGATATAGCTTTTCAATGAAATAGAATTTCGGTATATTTTTTTCTTTATCGCTTTCAATACATTTTTTTAAATCTTCATAAACATCTTTTTTCGCATTGTTATCATTACTAAAAAAAGGGATTTCATAATTTTGTATATTGTGATAATCATAATTTACTTTTTGAAAACTTTGTTGAAAGTAACCATCTTCAACAATAAAAAAGGTTTTGTAATTATTATTTTTAAAAATTGCTATGGTTGGATTATTACCAACAATAATCCTTCTAGCATCTTGCATTTCGAATGGAGAATAGGATGCGTTTTTTAAATAGTGATGTTTCAACGCAAACATCGAAGCATTCGATGCCAAACTTGCTGGATAATTACTTCTTGTATTCTTATAAAGTGTGAAAGAATTAGATTCTAACCAATCGTAAATAGTGTCTTTATAGTTGTAAGGATTATTTTGCATTGCCTCTTTACTTGCATATCCGTCAGGTTCTAAAAAATAAATATTAGGCGTTTTAATAAATTTGACTCTCTCAATATTATCCATTTGCTTCATCCAACTTAGTGTATCATAAAACTGCTTATAAACAATGATATTTACACATTTTACAAAGGGAATTATGGACAAAAGAACAACAAAAACTACTATTTTTTTATAGAATTCATAAAATTTTAATGACAAAAATAGTATTAGTATTAACAACAATAAAAGCAACTTTTTTTTGATTGTCAAATAATAAACTTGTGACATAAAAATTGCCGTAATTTCGATTATTGAAATAAATAACAAATGCTTCTTGTATGGTTTTAACTTCTGAAAAGAATCTAATAATTTAAATAAAAACCAAGTTCCAAATGACGGAATCACCAAAAAAACCAAAGTAAAAAACGCAAGATGAGACCAAGAATTTATAGATTCAAAATTATTTGAATAATAAAATATCATCGGATAAAACCCTGAAACAAAACCTACTAACAATGGATAATCCTTTGAATTATTCAAAAAATTATCAAATTTTTCTTTAATGTTAAATTTCATTTCAAAATTTATATTATGGTAAAAGGCGTTTTAAACTATATAAAATCCTTTCGGAAGAAGTGATTTTTTCTTTCTTTACAATCTCAAAATAAACAGCATATTCCTTTTCAAAATTTTCTTCATTGTAAAAATCAAAGTGAGCTGCAAATTCTCTTTTGCTATCTAATAAAAACTGAACCCAAGAATCATTTCTTGTTGGAAATTCAATCAATAAATTAGAAGCCATTTTTGAGAAAAACTGAGCCGATAATGAAAATGGAATATTACCTGATAAAGTAATATGATGAATTACTGCCAAAGCCAAACAACCATCAAGATTTAAATCTTGAACTCTATCAATAAATGAAAAACGCTCTTGGTTGTTAAAACCATAGCTTGCTGGAGGATTTAAGACATCAATAACGATTGGCAATAATGATTTTTCCTTGTTTTTCAAAAGCAGTTTGTAATTTTGTTCAACTGCATTTGGGTCTACATCAGCAACAATTACAAAATTTGCAATATCTTTTAATTCTCTCGAAAAGGTTCCATCGTTTCCACCAATATCTATCAAAGTTTTACCTTTTATTGACGAAAACCATTCCTTGGTAAACTCTTTTTTGAATTGATAAGCGGCATCATTATAGTTAATTTGGTTATAATAATGATCCCATTCCGTGTTTTCATTAACTGATAAATTTAAGATATAGTCATAAAGTCCATCTAATAATTTTATTTGGGAAGCTTTCGACAAATTGTTGTTTACCGTTTTTTTATCTGATTCATATTTTTTGTCGTATTGAGCCAATAAATGAATATTGGTCAAAATTGTTGGACTCAAATAACTTTTTGAAGGCAATAATTTAGAAAGTTTTTCCAGCGAAATACCTTCTAAATTTTGAGACAACGTTTTCAAATATTCTTGACCGTAGTATTTAGTTAAAACTAAAGGTCCAAAAAAGTGCATTATAAATTGCTTGTATGCCAACCACGGATTATTTTCTTGATAAAAATCAAAAGATAAAGTATCTATAAAAATGGGTTTGCCTTCGTGAAAAGTAATATTAAAAGCCGAAGCGTCTTTTAAAGTAAAATTATGCTCCAAAGACAATTTCTGAATTTTCAAAGTCAGCAAAGCTGCATGCTTATATTGCAAAAAACTCCATTCGTAAGGATAACTCACAAAAGGAATTCTCTGAGCCTCTATAATTATTTGTTCCTTATTTTCAACACAAATTTCATGAGGAATTAAATACTTTTTTTCGAAAAGTTTATTATAAAAACCAGTATCAGACAAGGTTTTAAATTGCTCAAAATAGATTGGGTTAATAACTCTTTTTACAGTATTATCTTCAATAAAAATATATCCTGACGGATCTCTAAAAGACGAAGTATTTCTTTTCGATTCCATTTATTTTTGTTCTTCCTTATCATCAATTTCATCCATAAAATCGTCTTCTTTCTTGCTTTTTATACCAAAAATAGATTTTATTTTCATCTTAACCGTTCTATAGAACAATAAAAAGCCCGCAACAGCTGCTGCTAGAAACTGTACAATCAAAGCCCCGGTTCCTGGATCAAAATATAATAGAGTCATATTATTAATTTTTTTTCAAAAATACCTAAATTTTGATCTAATTCAAATTAAGAATACCAATAATTATCAAATTTATAAAATCAAAATAAACTTTTCCTAAAATAAACTCCTAACACCAATAAATAAATAAAATTATCAAAGGCTTGAGCCATTACAATTCCTTGGATTCCAAAACTATTTATTAAATAGCTACTTGAAAAATAAAAGACTGCAAGCGAAAACAATTCAGAAATTATAAATGCAACGGTCATTTTTTTTGCAAAAAACTGAAACCCCAAAATTAACGACGCCGCTTTTAGAACGTCACCCAATAATTGCCAAAAAAACAAGGTGGTAACCGGTAGAAATTCATTGGTAAAAAGTAATTTAATAATGAAGAAACGCAAAAAATAAATCACCGTTAAGGCAATGATAAAAACAGGTAAAATGTTTTTGTAAAAACCCCAAAAAACTTTTTTTGTCTCTTGATTGTCTTTGGCAAGTATCAATTTTGGCAAATAATAAACCGTCAAAATTGTCGTAACAAACATCATATAATAAGTCGAAATTCTAGAAATTGTTTCCCAAAATCCCGCCTGATTTATTCCAATTACAGCAATTACATTTTTACGTATGGCTAAAAAAACTAACGGCCCCAAAACAGATGAAACCAATGCCATTAATGAATAAGAGGACAAATTTTTAATGACTTGAAAATCGAAATAATGAAGACGAATAGTCCTCAAAAAATCAATCTCTTTATTAATAAAATAAAAAGTAACAAAGAACAATAATGCAGGCGAAATTACTATAGAAAGCAATGCTCCAAAGGTTTTATAATTTAATATCATTATGACGGAAACCAACAAACCTATCGCATTTCCTATAATATTAATCCAAATTACATTCTTGAATCTTCCCAAACCGTTAATCACCGAAAGTAAAAAAACAGAAACTACATACCAAGGCAAAGCAAAAGCTGCAGCTTTGAAAACAAACAGATATTCAAAATTATTTTCAAAAATTTCTTTATTCCAAAACGGTGCGAAAAAATACAACACACAACTCAAAACAATGGCAACAAATAGCAAACTAATAAAAACTGTGGAAATTATTTTTTGGAGTTGGCTCTTGTCTTCCTTCCCTTCCGCAATATATTTCACAATTCCGTTTTGAAATCCTAGAGTAGAAATACTTTCTAAAGACGATGCAAAATTTCTAAGATTTCCTACCAATGCCATTCCGCTTGGCCCGACAAAAACCGCCAATAACTTTGAAGTTATCAACCCAATTCCAATTTTTATCAGAACACTCAAACTATTTAAAGAAGAGATTTTAAATAGATTTGATCGTGTTATCTTTTTTATAAATTCCAATTTAATATTTGTTTAAAATTGCAATAATAAAATCCACTTCTTCCATTGTCAAAACAGGGCTAATAGGCAAACTTAAAACTTCATTATGAATTTTTTCGGTAATAGGAAATGACAAATTATTCCAATCCGAAAAAGCTTTTTGTTTGTGTGGCGGAATTGGATAATGAATTATGGTTTCGATTCCGTTTTTCAACAAATACTGTTGCAATTCAGCCCTATTTTCGGTTCGAATTACAAACAAATGGAAAACATGATTTTCTGATAAATCCCAAAATGGCAATACAATTTTCTCGTTTTTTATTTCTAACAAATAGCGTTTTGCAATTGCTCTTCGAATAGTATTTTCAGCATCTAAGTTTGGTAATTTCGCATTCAAAAAAGCGGCTTGCAACTCATCTAATCTTGAATTTACTCCAATATATTCATTCTGGTATTTAGCTTCAGATCCATAATTCCGTAAAGATTGAATAACTTTTGCCAACTCTGAATCATTTGTTACAACTGCGCCACCATCGCCCAAAGCACCTAAATTTTTTCCAGGATAAAAGCTGTAAGCTTGTGCATTTCTATTTTGCGATTCATAATTCGTAATTCGTAATTCGTAATTCATTTTAGCCCCATGCGCCTGAGCGGCATCCTCAACAACAATCAAATTATTTTGAATTGCTATTACATTTATTTGATCCATTTCGGCTAATTGTCCATACAAATGAACTGCTAAAATCGCCTTTGTTTTTGAGGTGATTTTTTCTTGGATTAAATCAGGATCGATGTTATATGTTTCCAACTTTGGCTCGACCAAAACTGGAACTAAATCGGCTTGCAAAACAGCTAAAACGCTTGCTATATAAGTATTTGCAGGAACAATAACTTCGTCTCCTTTTTTCAGTTTCCCTAGTTGAATATAAGCCTTGAAAATCAAAACCAAAGCATCTAAACCATTTCCTACTCCTATACAGTGTTTTGTTTCGCAATAATTGGCAAAATCACTTTCAAATGCAGCGACTTCATTGCCTAAAATATACCAACCGTTTGCCAAAACAGTTTTCAATTTTTCTTGAAAAGCGGCTTCGTATGGTTCGTTTATTTTTTTTAAATCAAGGAATTTTATCATATCAAAACGGTCTCTAATAAATTGAAATTTGCCGATTCTACTTCGTAAAAATCATGAATAATTGTACTTGCACCAAAGCTTTCTTTCCAATAAGACAATCCATTATTTAGCTTTCGTCCTTGATTTTCATTGGAAATTCCAAAATCGAAAAAACGTTTGTTTTTAAAAATTTCTGAAATCAATTGGTAAAACAATAGATCAATTCCACCCAATTCATTTTTATCTTCTATCCCCGAAATATATTGGCTATGCGCTACGTTTTCACTTTCGAAAACTGTAGTTCCAGCAACAATAATTTCATTTTCATAAACATTAAATTGCTTAATGTTTTTTGGAAACAAAGCCTTCAGTTTTTTAATTTCCTCTAAACTATGAACCGGTTTTGTCTGATGTTTCTTGGCTAAATTTGGAATTAATATTTTGTTCCAAAAATCCTCAAAACCGTCAACCTCCTTAACAACTAAATTATTCGAAATTCCTTTTTGAATACCTCTTTTTCTGAGTTTTGATAAGTTATAAGATTTCGACAAATCTATAACCGCCATAGAATCTCTTCTTATTAATTGGGCTTTCGCCAAAAACAAAGCATAATTTAATTCTTCGGATGGTTTTTGATGATAAATGGAAGGAATCAATTTCAACTGTAATTTTTCAATTTTATTGTCATTCAAAAAAAATAAAACTGTTTTAAGTATTTCGACAACCGAAGCTAATTTATTCTTTTCGTTATAGACCAAACCCCCATAAGTCAATCCTTGATGGGAGAAAACTTGATTACCTACACTATTTGCAGGAAGAACCGCAACCCACGTCTCTTTATCTAAAATAATCAAAGAATAATCCTGAAATCGATCTTTATGATAATCCATAAAATCACGATGAAACAAGAAAGTCGCATTTTTGGCTTTGCCAATAAAAGCATTCCAGTTTTTATAATCACTTTCTTGATATCGTTTAACAGAGTAATTTTTCACTATTTGAATTTAGAAAGCGTGAAATTAAGCATTTTTTATTTATGTTCTAAAGCAGGAAAAACAATTTTACATATTCAACAATAGAATGCAAATTAAACAATAAAACCTTTGTAACTTTGACACCTGCAACTTTCTATTTCAAAAATGAAACAAATTACTTCCGTTCAAAATCCATTTATAAAATCATTGGTTCTTTTGCAGGAAAAAGCAAAAGCACGCAAACAAACCGGAACTTTTCTTATTGAAGGACAACGTGAAATTTCATTAGCACTAAAAGGCGGTTTCGAAATTGAAACGATTTTATTTTTGCCTGAATTAATTTCGGAAACCGAAACCAAGAAATTATCCAAAGTTGCTGAGCTAATAGAAATCTCTAAAGAAGTTTATCAAAAATTGGCTTATCGGGACACTACCGAAGGTATTTTGGCTATAGCCAAAGCAAAATCTTTGAAATTATCCGATTTGAAATTATCAAAAAAACCATTGATTCTCGTTGCCGAAGCACCCGAAAAACCAGGAAATATTGGCGCATTATTACGAACTGCCGATGCTGCAAATCTCGATGCGGTGATTATTGCCAACCCAAAAAGCGACTTATACAACCCGAATATTGTTCGTTCTAGTGTGGGTTGCGTATTTACAAGCCAAATTGCAACCGGAACTACATCTGAAATTATTGCTTTTCTGAAAGAAAGAAAAATCAATATTTATTGCGCCACTTTACAAAATTCGACTTCGTATCATACTCAGGATTACACCACTCCAACCGCATTAGTTGTAGGAACTGAAGCGACAGGTCTAACTCAAGAATGGCGAGAAGCAGCTACTCAAAACATTATTATCCCGATGCAAGGCGAAATCGACAGCATGAATGTTTCGGTGGCGGCAGCAATTTTAATCTTTGAAGCAAAAAGACAACGAGGATTTTAGATTCTAGAAAACGATAATAAATTACGAATTATGAAAAAAGTAACTTTCTTATTTTTACTACTTATTGGTTCTAACGCTTTTGCACAAATAAGCGAAAAACAAGTTGATGAATTAGTCGAACGAACATTGAAAAATTTTAATGTTCCAGGAATTTCCGTTGCCATTGTCAAAGATGGAAAAGTTGTTCTTGCAAAAGGTTATGGAGTAAAATCAATTTTAACCCAAGAAAAAGTTGATGCAAATACACTTTTCGGAATTGCATCTAACAGTAAGGCTTTTACGACTGCGGCTTTGGCGATGTTAGTTGATGAGGGAAAACTAAAGTGGGATGATAAAGTAACCCAATATCTACCAGAATTCAAAATGTACAATGAGTACGTAACCAATGAATTTACTATTCGCGATTTATTGACACATCGCAGCGGATTAGGTCTTGGCTCTGGGGATTTGATGATTTGGCCTGATGGAAGCGACTTTAAATCTAACGATATTATTCATAATTTACAATATTTGAAACCTGTTTCTGCTTTCAGAACCAAATATGATTATGACAATTTACTTTACATAGTTGCCGGCGAAGTCATTCAGAAAATAAGTGGTAAAACTTGGTGTGATTTTATTGAGGAACGCATTATGAAACCATTGGAAATGAATAATAGTGCTGCTTCTTTTGTTCGATTGAAAGACACCACTAATGTTATTGCTCCCCATGTTCCAACAGATGGAAAACTCAAAATAATTTCCCGTTATAAAAACCAAACTTTTGATGCTGCAGCAGGGATTTATTCGAATGTAAATGATTTGAGTAAGTGGATTATTATGCAATTGCAAAACGGAAAATATGGTTCAGAGAAACAGAATCAATTATTTACGGTAAAGCAACAAAATGAAATGTGGCAATTACAAACCATAATTCCATCAACAGCAAAAGCTCCTTATAACACCCATTTTAGCGGATATGGTTTGGGTTGGTTTTTGAGTGACATCAAGGGATACAAGCAAGTTACTCACACTGGCGGATTGGAAGGAATTGTCACTCAAACCACTTTATTTCCTGAGTTGAATTTAGGAATTGTAGTATTGACAAATCAGCAATCCGGTGCTGCTTTTAGTGCCATTACAAACACAATTAAAGATGCTTATC
This sequence comes from Flavobacteriaceae bacterium, assembly GCA_947373225.1. Taxonomy (GTDB): domain Bacteria; phylum Bacteroidota; class Bacteroidia; order Flavobacteriales; family Flavobacteriaceae; genus Flavobacterium. Next base: position 21,301 of record CANBWX010000035.1, read on the forward strand.
TAACTATTCCATATACCGATTATGTTGAATTATATAGAAAAAGAGAAAAAGAAAATGTATCAGAAGCTGATAAAAAAACGGAGGATGTTTGGTTAACTATTGCCAAAAATCAAACAGACAAACTAAAAATTGATCTAAAAAAATTCACAGGAATTTATAAAGATAATTGGTTTGGAGAAATTGAAATTTCGGAAAAAAAAGGAAAATTATTCTTTAAATCCTTACGATCACCAAAATTAGCTGGAGAAGTTTTCTTTTATAAAGACACTATTTTTACAGTAAAATGGAACAATCGTAGCTTTAATGCCGATGCCTTTTTGTTTTTTGAATTGGATAATAACAAAAAACCGAGTGCCTTAAAAATGAAACCCATTTCAGAATTAACCGATTTTAGTTATGACTTTCAAGATTTGAATTTCACCAGAATTAATGAATAGATCTTTCTCAAAATTTAAGCTTGCATATCTCATACATTATTCCTATTTTTAAGGATTGAACCATTACACATGCAAGAAATAGACATAGAATTAGAGAATAAAGCAATTGCACAAGAATACAAGGAACTGCTTCGTATTAGTTACCAAACGCTAACTCCCGAGGATAAGAAACTCATTCGCAAGGCATTTGATGTAGCTATGGATGCGCATAAAGACCAAAGAAGAAGATCTGGCGAAGCCTACTTTTTTCACCCTATAGCTGTGGCGAAAATTGTCGCTGAAGAAATAGGACTTGGAGCAACAGCAATTGCAGCAGCGTTACTTCACGATGTTGTTGAAGACACTCCAATTACAGTTCAGGATATAGAGAAAATGTTTAATCCTAAAGTTGCTCAGCTTGTTGAAGGTTTGACAAAAATTTCGAAGGTTCAAAAGGAAATGAATGTGTCGATGCAAGCCGAAAATTTTCGAAAAATGTTGCTTACACTTAATGATGACGTTCGAGTAATCCTGATAAAAATCGCCGATCGATTGCATAATATGCAAACTTTGGATACGATGGAAGACTACAAACAAGTCAAAATTGCCTCCGAAACATTATACATTTATGCGCCATTGGCTCACCGTTTAGGTTTATACAAAATCAAAAATAAACTGGAAGATTTAGGTTTAAAATACACCGAACCTGCACTATATAATGATATTGTAAGCAAGATCAAAGAAACTAAGGAAGAACAAGATGCTTATATAAAAGATATTTCAGATATACTTAAATCTGCATTAGACGTTGAAAAACTGGATTATATTATAAAAGGAAGACCAAAATCTATCTATTCTATTTATAGAAAAATGAAAGCCCAGGGATGTGGTTTTGACGAAGTTTATGACAAATTTGCATTACGCATCGTCTATAAATCAACAACGCACGAGGAAAAATTCCTAGCTTGGAAAATATATTCTATCGTAACCGATCATTATAGACCAAGTCCAAGCCGATTGCGCGATTGGATTTCATCACCAAAAACAACAGGTTACGAAGCTTTGCACATTACCGTAATGGGACCAAAAGGCCGCTGGGTTGAGATACAAATTCGTAGCGAGCGAATGGACGAAATTGCCGAAAAAGGTTATGCTGCTCATTATAAATACAAACAAGGTGCCACCGAAGAAAGCGGTTTAGATGTATGGCTGAATTTGCTAAAAGAGGCTTTAGAAAGCTCCGAAACTAATGCTGTAGATTTTGTCGAAGATTTTAAAATGAATTTATATTCAAAGGAAATCTTTGTTTTTACTCCAAAAGGAGAAATAAAATCATTGCCAAAAGGTGCCACTTCACTTGATTTTGCTTTTAGCATTCACTCTGAGGTTGGAATTAGAACCCGAGGAACGCGTGTCAACGGAAAATTAGTTCCCTTGAATCACGAATTAAAAAGTGGCGATCAGATAGAAGTTATCACCTCGCAATATCAAAAACCAACAATTAACTGGCTTGATTATGTAACGACTTCGAGAGCGAAAAACAAAATAAAAAACGTTCTAAACGAAAATACCAAGAAAATTGCTGAGGAAGGAAAAGAAGTACTCACCCGAAAACTGAAACACTTAAAAATCACTTTAAGCGAATCGGTGGTGAATGAATTGGTCAATTTTTTCAAGTTAAAAACTAGCTTAGATTTGTTTTACCGCGTTGGTGTTGGCGCTATCGAAAACCAGCAATTGAAAGATTATGCTACTCAAAAAAGCAATACTTTTATAAACTTCTTTAAAAGCAAAATCAAACGTTCTGCAAGTACCGTAAACGAAGATCTTCATAAACAAGTTATTAGTAGTAATTATGACATGTTGGTTTTTGGCGCAGACCAAGACAAATTAGATTATAAATTATCGACTTGTTGTAATCCGATTCCAGGTGATGAAGTTTTTGGTTTTATCACCATCAACGAAGGAATAAAAGTGCATAAAAAAGATTGTCCAAATGCTATAAGCCTTCAATCGAATTATGCTTATCGAATCATCATGGCAAAATGGATTGATTCTTCACAACAGGAATTCAAAGCAATTTTACACATAACTGGTATGGACACGATTGGTTTGACGAACAAATTAACCAAGGTTATTTCGGATAATATGAACGTAAATATTCAAAGTATATCGCTTAGCGGTGACGCAGGAATTTTTAATGGTCAAATTGCTGTTATTGTTCAAAATAATGTCATTTTGAAGAAATTAATCGACAATATTAAGAAAATTGACGGTGTAGAAAAAGTGACACGAGAATATAACAATTAAGATTATTTAGTTATCAAAATGGATTAGATTTACAAATTGAGTTCTTAATTGAAATACATTTAAAATAATAATTTATCTTTGCCTGATATGACACAAATTTCAATCGATAATAGTAAAAATCAAGAAATTGTAAAAAATGTTTTCACAATGTATCTTGAAAAAAAAGGTCATCGGAAAACTCCCGAACGCTATGCCATACTTCAAGAAATTTACGATAGTGAAGAGCATTTTGATATAGAAAATTTATATATCAAAATGAAAAACAAGAACTATCGGGTAAGCAGAGCTACTTTATACAATACTATTGAGCTTTTATTAGAATGTGCCTTGGTTCGAAAACATCAGTTTGGACAAAATCAAGCGTATTATGAAAAATCATATTTTGACAAGCAACACGATCATATTATAATGACCGATACTGGCGAAGTTATCGAATTTTGTGATCCAAGAATTCAAAGCATTAAAAAATCAATTGAAGAAATATTTGATATCGAAATAACGAATCATTCCTTGTATTTTTACGGAATAAAAAAATAAAATTCGACTAGAAATTGACATAATAATAAACAACAAATTAACTACAAATAACACATAGAATGACCGTAGATTTATTACTAGGATTACAATGGGGCGACGAAGGAAAAGGAAAAATTGTTGACGTTCTTACCTCAAAATATGATATTATTGCACGTTTTCAAGGTGGTCCAAACGCAGGACATACGTTAGAATTCGACGGAATTAAACATGTTCTTAGAACTATTCCTTCAGGGATTTTTCATAAAACTGCCGTAAATATTATTGGAAACGGTGTTGTAATAGATCCTGTTGTTTTCCAAAAAGAAATCGAAGGTTTAGCCAAATTTAATTTAGACATAAAAACTAAATTAATAATTTCTAGAAAAGCACATTTAATTTTACCAACGCATCGTTTGCTTGATGCAGCTTCGGAAGCAGCAAAAGGAAAAGCTAAAATTGGTTCTACATTAAAAGGAATTGGCCCAACTTATATGGACAAAACTGGTAGAAACGGAATTCGTGTGGGTGATATTGAACTAGAAGATTTCAAAGAAAGATACCGAGCATTGGCTGACAAGCATGAAGAAATGATAGCTTTTTACAATGTTGACATTCAATACAACTTACCAGAAATGGAAAAAGAATTCTTTGAATCTATCGAAGAATTGAAAAAAATAGATTTCATAGACAGCGAAGAATATTTACACCAAGCTCAAAAAGCTGGAAAAGCAATTTTATGCGAAGGTGCTCAAGGATCATTGCTTGATGTAGATTTTGGAACCTATCCGTTTGTAACTTCATCCAATACAACTGCCGCAGGTGCTTGTACTGGTTTAGGAATTGCTCCAAATAAAATTAAAGAAGTTTACGGAATCTTCAAAGCGTATGTAACTCGTGTAGGAAGTGGCCCATTCCCTACTGAACTTTTCGACGAAGATGGCGCAACAATGGCACGCGTTGGAAACGAATTTGGCTCAGTTACAGGAAGACAAAGACGTTGTGGTTGGTTAGATTTAGTAGCCTTAAAATATGCTGTTCAAATCAATGGTGTAACGCAATTAATGATGATGAAAGGCGATATTCTTTCTGGTTTCCCAACTTTGAAAGTATGTACCGAATACAATTATAAAGGCAAGAATATTTCTCATTTTCCTTATAATATCGAACCTGAAAATGTAACTCCAGTTTATAAAGAACTGAAAGGTTGGGAAGCAGATTTGACAGGAATGTCTACTTATGACGAATTACCAATCGAGCTAAAAGAATACATCGAATTCATTGAAGCAGCGGTTGAAGTTCCTATAAAAATTGTTTCTGTAGGACCAGACAGAAAGCAAACGATTTTAAAATAAGATTACTAAACGCTCTGAATTTCAGAGCGTTTTTTTTATTTAAACCATTAAGACATTAAGATTCGTTAAGTGTTTATATCCTAAATAAAACTTAATGTCTTAATGGTTATCAAAATCAATTTTAAAATGTTTAAAATTGATTTTTTCATAGTAAATTGCTTTTCAAAAAAAATTAACTAAAAAAGAACTTTCTTGATATTCAAACGCAAAATCAGTTTAATTCTATTTTTATCCTTTTGGGGGTTGCAGCTACTTTTTTCTTGTAAAAAGGACGAAATACCCACGCCTAATACTACACCTCAAGAATATTCGACTTCGAGTTCAAAAATTCTGTTTAAAACCAATCCCGTACAACTTATTGGCGCCAATGCTTTTCATACTTTTGGTGGTACAAGCAACGATATGAATAGCTGGAACATCGATATTGTTCGGGAATTTATAGGCAATGTAAAAGAAAATCCATTAACCGGAAGTCCTATTCAAGATTCAAATGCCGCCTATTTATATTCTTTGCAAAGTATCGTCGACGGTAATCGATCGAATCATAAAATCACCATTCTTTGCGCTTTTGGTTGGGACGGAACCAATGCCAATTTATTCACCGGAAAAAGTCCTGCGCAAACACTTTGGTCGAATGACTTTAAAATCAAACTAAAACAATGGGCAATCCAGTTCAAAGATCAGCCCGATGTATGGTTAGAAGTTTGGAACGAACCCTACCGTTACGATCGCGCCGACGGTTATACCGATGCTATTTGGATGAACGACATGAACGAATTGGTTGCCATAATTCGAAACAACGGCAACAATAACATGATTCTAGTTCCTTGTGCGGAGCAAGGTCAAGACGAAAGTGTTTTACTCAACAAAGGAGCTTCGTTTCTAGCCAATAAATCCAATATACTATTCGATATTCATGCTTATGAAAAATGGCTTTTAGACACTACAACTTCAATCAACAATCGTTTAGACCTGCTGAAACAACAGAATTTACCCATTCTTTTTGGAGAAACCGCGCCAATGAATGCTGGGATTTTAATGAATCCACAACCGTTTTTAGATGTCATTTATAATCGTGGTATTTCGGTTTGTGCTTGGACATGGAAATACGACGAAAATGACACCGATTCTTTATTAACTTCGTCAGGATTGCCCAATAACAACAACAATAATAATTGGGGAACCACTTTCAAAAATCTTAGTTTAAAAGCAAGAAATCCTTAATTTAGTAAAAATAACTTACACCAAAATGAATAATCCAATCATAACAATTCAGCAAACCGATTTACTTTCGGACAATTGGTACCTTTTGAACAAGGTCACTTTCGAATATAAAAAGGAAGACGAAACAATCGAAACTCATGTTCGCGAAGTGTACGACCGCGGAAACGGAGCAGCTATTTTGCTTTATAATTCGGCACAAAAAACCGTAATATTAACACGCCAATTTCGGTTACCCACTTATCTCAACGGAAACAAAACAGGAATGATGATCGAAGTTTGCGCCGGACTTTTAGACAAAGATCATCCCGAACAATGTATTATTCGCGAAACCGAAGAAGAAACCGGTTATCGCCTTTCGACCGTGCATAAAGTCTTTGAAACCTATATGTCGCCCGGAGCCGTGACCGAAATTTTGTATTTATTTGTGGGTGAATACGATGCTTCAATGAAAGTAAACGAAGGTGGCGGACTCGCTTCCGAACAAGAGAATATCGAAGTTCT